>JAJYTK010000131.1 GCA_021793095.1 Pseudomonadota bacterium | reverse complement strand
AGGCACTCATCGGCCATGCTGCATCAAGCGCACTGCAGCCACTGCTACCCATCAGCTTGCGCTTAATCCTCGGACACTCTAGCGCCCAGCCTACCCATCATTAAAAAAACGACGATACACTGTTCCCTAGGTTGAGATTGGATCCCCCCATCCTAACCATCTATCCACCCCAACCTAGGAGGAACAATGAGTCGCCAAAACACACCCCCCTCAAAAAAAGCCATCTTGGTCATTGGCGCTGGCGATGCCACCGGTGGCGCGATCGCCAAACGCTTTGCCCGCGAGGGCTACATTGCCTGTGTCACTCGACGCAATGCAGAAAAATTAACCCCCCTACTCAATGACATCAAAGCTGAAGGAGGCCAAGCGCATGGCTTTGGCAGCGATGCGCGCAATGAAGAGGAAATGATCACACTCGTTCAATCTATAGAGCGCGACATCGCCCCTATTGAGGTTGCAGTGTTCAATATTGGGGCCAATGTCCGCTTTCCCATCACTGAAACCACCTCGAGAGTCTATTATAAAGTTTGGGAAATGGCCTGCTTTGCGGGTTTTTTAATGGGTCGTGAGGTGAGCAAGGTGATGCTCCCACGCCAGCGAGGGACCATCATTTTTACCGGCGCGACTGCGAGTCTACGTGGAGGTTCTGGCTTTGCAGCCTTTGCAGGGGCCAAGAATGCACTGCGTGCCTTGGCACAGAGCATGGCACGCGAACTTTGGCCCGAGGGCATTCACGTGGCCCATCCCGTGATCGACGGAGCGATTGATACGGCATTTATTCAAGATAATTTTCCCGAACGTTATGCCCTCAAAGATCAAGAGGGCATCCTAGATCCCGACTCAATCGCCGAGGCTTATTGGCAAATCCACCAGCAACCTAGGAATGCCTGGACCCATGAAATGGATCTGCGCCCTTGGATAGAACCTTGGTAAATAAATTGTGATGGCTCCAGTAGTATTTTCATCTATTCACAATACTGTAAAGGTTAGACTATGATTGCCACCGTAGAGTTTCATTTCGACTTTGGGAGCCCTAACGCTTATTTGAGCCATCGGCTCATCCCCCATATCGAGCAACGCACTGGCTGTACTTTTGAATATGTCCCTATCCTATTGGGTGGGCTTTTCAAACTGACCAACAATGAGCCGCCCATGGTGGCTTATCAACACATCCCCGCCAAAGGCGCTTATGCTCGACGTGAGACCGAGCGGTTCATACAGCGCCATGGTTTACGAGACTTTCGCCGTAACCCTTTCTTCCCAGTCAATACGCTCAAGCTCATGCGCGCCTGCTTGGCCGCAAAAGAGCTGGGCTGCTTTGAGCAATATATTGAGCATGTATTTAGAGGTATGTGGGAGCACGAATTAAACATGTCCGCTGATGAGGTCATTATCCAGACCTTAGACCAGGCAGGTTTAGCCGGCCAGACCCTGCTAGAGCTGGCCCAAGCCCCTCACATCAAAGAACAACTGATACAAAACACTCAGCGCTCAGCCGATATGGGCGCCTTTGGTGTACCCACCTTTTTTGTAGACGGCGACATCTACTTTGGAAAGGACAAACTCACAGAAATCCAAGAGGTGCTGCTGGCTGCAAAAAAGACATAAGCAATCAATAACTATGGAGACAACATGAGGTTTTTCAGTAGACGTCGCATTTTGAGTATTTTATTGGCTACGGCAGCTAGCTTGCCCTTTATCGGTACCGTTCAAGCAGCAGATGATTTCCCCAGCCGGCCTATTAAAATTTATATCGGCTTTCCTCCTGGGGGCTCTACTGATGCCCCCATGCGGGTGCTCGCCGAAAAGGCAGCAGATATTTTAGGCCAACCCATCGTGGTAGAAAACAAAACAGGGGCCGGAGGCACCTTGGCTACGCTGCAATTACAAAATGCAGTGAACGACGGTCACACCCTAGCATTAGCACCAATCAGCTTGTATCGCATGCCGTTTGTGACCAACTTTCAAATGGATCCCCTCAACGAGCTTTCCTACGTCATAGGCCTGACAGGTTATGCCTTTGGGATAGTGGTGCCTGAGTCCTCACCTTTCCAGACCTTTGAAGAGTTGGTTGAGTATGCTCAAGACAACCCAATTAGCTATGGCACGGCCGGTCCGCTGACCTCTAATCATCTGACGATGGAACAAATTGCTGAAAAAACCGGCATGCAGGTCGAACACATCCCCTATAAGGGGGCAGCAGAGTCCATTAACGCCGTCCTCGGAGAGCACGTTGACGCCTCAGCTGAAGCCAGTGCATGGGTACCTCATGTCGCCGATGGCAAATTGCGGCTGTTGGTCGTCTGGAGTGGTGAACGCCTCAAAAGCTTTCCCGATGTGCCTACCCTACAAGAAGTTGGCATCGATATGGTGCAAACCTCACCCTGGGGGATTGTCGCGCCCAAGGATACAGACCCTGCAATCGTAAAGAAACTGCATGATGCATTTAAAGAGGCCATGGAAAGCCAAGAGTTTATCGATATGCTGGATAACTACGATATGACGCCCCACTACATGAACTCACAAGAGTTCAAAGAGTTTGCTATCGAGTCAACGGCTGAACAAAAGGCTATTTTAGAGCGTCTAGGGTTGATGGAAAACCAATAATTATTAATTAGGCTCACAGGATCACCCCCCACGGAAATACACTGGGGGGTGATTTTTTTTATGAGTAGATGATCATCAATCGACCGTTGCGCCGGAGGCCACGACAACCTTGCCCCAATTATCGACCTCAAACTCCAAAAAGTCTGCAAACTCCTCACGTGAGGTAAACTCGGGGACGGCCCCTAGGTCGGCCAGGCGTTTGCGAATCTCTGGCTTTTCCATTGCCTCGTGCATGGCTTCGTTGAGACGCTGTGTGATGGATTCTGGGGTGCCTTTGGGGGCCAAAATACCAAACCAAGAGGAAACATCAAAGGTTTCAAAACCAGACTCTTGCATGGTAGGTAGATCGGGAGCAGAGTCTGTGCGCTCACTGGTGGTCACGGCTAGGGCGCGCAGCTTGTTACCCGTGACATGCGGCCAGGCCGACGGCATATTATCAAAGGCATAATCCACCTGCCCCCCAATTAAGTCTGTCAATGCTGGGGCGCTGCCGCTATAAGGAATATGGGTAACATCAATATCGGCCAGCTGTTTAAAGAGCTCACCCGCCATATGAATAGAGGTTCCACTACCCGATGAAGCAAAATTTAATGTTCCCGGGTGCTCTTTGGCGTAATCGATGAGCTCTTGCACACTGTTGACAGGTAGCTCAGGATGCACGACCAACACATTGGGTACCTTGACTCCCAGACTGACCGGCTCAAAATCGTTTTTTAAATCGAAATCAACGTTTTCATACAATGTTTGGTTAATGGCCGCCGTTACCGCCACCATATAAAGCGTATAACCATCGGGTTTGGCTCGCTTGGCCATTTCCGTTGCAATGTTACTGCCTGCACCTGGGCGATTTTCCACGATGATGGACTGCCCCAAGGATTGACTCATATCCTCAGCCAAAATCCGCGCCACCACATCGGTTGTCCCACCCGCATTAAAACCCACAATTAATTTGATTGGCCGTTGAGGCCAATCGTCTTGGGCCGCGGCGGGTGCGCTCAACCCAAAAACCATTGCTCCCGCGGCCACCGCCCCCACAGCGGCGACACATAAACGTCGACGTAAGTACTTAATCATTGAATCCTCCAAATTATTTTTTTAAATCATTACTGCGTGGAAGCAGGGGGACCACACTGCGCAGCCGCCACCATGCTAGATAGCAATCTACAATAAAAGCTGAATGCGCACTAGCATATAAACCCTAGTGACAGTAAAAAGTAATTGAATCACCGTTTTAAAAAAGCGAAATAACAAAAAGTCACAAACACATATGTAACCAAAGATCACGCTTCTAGGCCACCATCTTCTGTTAACTTCGCTCTTTTCCCTTTAATTTGGTTTATTTTTCAAGAAAATAGATACCCATTTTTTTGTTGACTGGTTTTTTTATTCGCCGAAATACGTTTTTACCCGTACATTGGCAGGCATCACTCATCCAATATTTGATGCACATATGATGATGCCATTCGATCCTATATCCACTCATTCAAACGCCACCCCATCGTTGAACAGTGAACCTCAATGGACCCCACCCAAGGTACTGGAGCTATTCCAAAAGGGGCTCATTGAAAGA
>JAJYTK010000130.1 GCA_021793095.1 Pseudomonadota bacterium | reverse complement strand
TACGGCTGGGGCTGGAGAAAAGTCGGGATGCGCCTCATCGTGGCGCAGATCCAGGCGACGAAAGCCCTGCAGCGTGGTAAATAACTGCTCGCTGTCTAAAAAGAGTCGATCGGGGGCCAGGATAGGGCGCTCGGGGTCATGCTTGAGAAACTCATAGCGACTGAGGGTGTCACTGAAAAAGTCTTGGATGCTGTCGTCCACCGCCCCGTGGGTGACGATGATGCTGTCTGTCGGTAGATAATCAAAAAGGGTGGCGGTTTGGGTAAAAAATAATGGCAGGTAATACTCAATGCCGGCAAAGGCAATGCCATCGCCCACCTCTTTGTAGGGCAGGGCGCGTGTGGGGTCGCCCTCAAAGTATTCGCGAAATTGGGCGCGAAAGGTGGTGCGCGCCTCTTCGTCAAAGGGAAACTCGCGTCCCGGCAGCAACTCGATTTCATTGACTGGATAGATGCTGCGTTGGGTGTCTACATCAAAAGCACGTATAGATTCTATTTCATCATCAAAGAGATCCAGTCGATACGGCACAGCCGAGCCCATGGGGAAAATGTCGATAATGCCCCCACGGGTGCTAAACTCGCCAGCGGCACTGACCTGATCCACATGGTTGTAATTGGCGCGCACTAGTTGGGCACGCAACTGGTCGGCATCGAGACGCTCGCCCTGTTTAAAGTGAAAACTATAGGCGGCCAAGAATTCTGGGGGCGCAGTGCGGTACAATGCGGTGCTGACCGGGATGACAAGAACATCCACCGCCTGCTGTGAGAGGGCGTACAATGTGCTTAGCCGCGTTGATATCAACTCTTCGTGTGGTGAAAAACGGTCATAGGCCAAAGTCTCCCAGTCGGGAAAGGCGCAGGTTTTGAGTTGTGGCGCAAAGAGTTGTATTTCATCGGTCAGACGGTGGGCATCAACCGGATTGGCGCATAAAATAACCAGCGGACTTTGGCTGTGTTGGGCCAGATGGGCCAGTAACCAGGCATCACCCGATCCTGCCGGCAGAGGTTGTTGATAGCGATGGCCTTTTTTGAGGGCTGAGAGTGTGTGATCAGTGCTGGGTAAGGAAAACATCAGTGATAGTGTGGCTAGATTACGCGAGCTGGGGCCTGGGCCCAGTATGAATTATGATAGGTAGATTTTAGACTGTTTCAAAATAATTTGGGAGAACAACCATGAAAAGGGGTGCGCTTTCTAAAATGTGGGTAAAAGCGATAGGTGTGGGGGCATTTGCATTGACGGCCAGTGTACAGGCCTGGGCACAGGATCCCGTTAAAGTGGGGATCGCCTTGGATTTGTCTGGGCCTTTTTCGGTGCTGGGTGCTGAGTCCCGAGACGGCTTTGACCTGGCCATCGAGATGTTAGATGGCGAGCTTGGCGGCTTGCCGGTTGAGTTTTTGCAAAATGATTTTGCAGGCAGCCCCGAGCAGGCCACGCAGTTGGTCAATCGCTATATACAGCGCGAGGGCATTGATTTATTTACCGGGCCTATTGGCTCAAATGCCGCGTTGGCAGTTGCGCCGGCTTTATTCAAAGCGCAGATCCCTTATTTGTCGAGCAACCCCGGGCCCAGCCAATTTGCGGGCAAGCGTTGCAGCCCTTTCTTTTTTGGCCATTATCAAAACGATACCTATGATGAGGCTGCAGGGCATTTGGCCAATGAGCAGGGCTACGAAAAAATGGTCATCGTGGCCCCTAATTACCCCGCTGGACGTGATCACTTAAATGGTTTTAAGCGTCTATACGAGGGCGAGGTGATTGATGAGATTTACACCCAAATGGGCCAAATCGATTACGCCACCGAAATTGCGCAGATCCGCAGTGCCAAGCCCGACGCGGTGTTTTTCTTTTTGCCAGGGGCTATGGGGATCAATTTCATCAAGCAATACGTGTCCAGTGGTTTACAAGAGACGCCCTTGGTAGCCCCCGGGTTTTCTGCCGATCAGGATGTGATCAGCGCCGTTGGCGAGAGCATGGAGGGCTTGTTGAGCACCACGCACTGGGCGCATGATCTGCCCATCGAGGCCAATGAGCGTTTTGTCGAGGCCTTCCGCGAGAAATATGATGGCCGATATCCCACGGTGTATGCGGCCATGGCCTACGATGTACTGATGGCGATGGATGCGGCCGTGCGCGATGCCGGTGGTGTACAAGACAAACAAGCTTTGATCGAGGCTTTGGAAAACCCCAGCTTTGAATCAGTGCGTGGTGAGTTTGAATATGGGCCTAACCACTACCCCATTCAAAATTACTACGTACGCGAGGTGCAAGCGGATGAGGATGGGGTGTATACCAACAAGTTAATCGGCACCGTCCTTGAAAATCACCAGGACGCCTATGTGGATGAATGCCGCATGTAAAGGCTAGATAGGGCATTAGGCATGGATGCAGTTTTTGTGGCTGAGCAATTGCTCAATGGGGTGGGGTATGGGCTGATGCTGTTTTTAATTGCAGCGGGTCTGACCCTGGTATTTGGCATTATGGATACCATGAACCTGGCACATGGCTCTCTGTTTATGGTGGGGGCTTATTTGGCCGCCCGCATCCATGTCAGCAGCGGCTCTATGTGGGTGGCTGTGGGCGCCGCTGTGGTGGTGACCATGGGGGTGGCTTGGGTACTGGAAAAAGGGGTGATGCGTTTTTTGTATCGCCGTGATCACTTGGCCCAGGTGTTGGCGACTTTTGGCATTATTTTGATTGCTGATGATGCGGTCAAGGCCATTTGGGGGGTGGCGCCGATGATGGCCCCCATGCCTTCGGGTCTGAGCCAGCCCATCATGCTCTTGCCCGGGCTGTATTATCCGGCTTACCGCTTGTTATTGATTGGGGCGGGTGTATTGGTCGCCCTTGCCCTGTATTTTTTGGTCAATCATACCCGTATTGGCATGTTGGTACGGGCCGGGGCCTCTAACCGCATGATGGCCGAGTTTATGGGGGTACGGGTGGGCCGTGTGTTTTCCTTTGTTTTTATATTAGGGGCTGGGCTTGCGGCCTTGGCGGGCGCGCTGATGGGTCCCATCAGTGCCGTACAAATAGGGATGGGTGAAAAAATCCTCATCCCAGCCTTGGTCATTATTGTGATTGGTGGCATCGGTTCGGTGCGTGGCGCCTTTGTGGCGGCCATGCTGGTCGGTATGTTAGATACGATTGGGCGCGCCTTTTTACCCCCTTTATTGCGGGCGGTGTTGCCCCCTGCGGTGGCTGCGGATATGGGGCCTGCGCTGGCAGGCATCATGGTGTATTTGCTCATGGCCATTGTGTTGGCGGTCAGGCCCGAGGGTCTGTTTCCGGCACGGGCCTGATTGGCTGATTAAATAGCATGAGTGCTTCAATAGACGAACATTTAGCGGTTCCCCTGGCTCGGGCGTCTCGCCCTGGGATAGGTGCGCGCGCCTTGCCTTGGCTGGTGCTACTGGGCTTTATGCTGGTGCCGGTGTTAGACCAGATCTGGGGGCTGAATTATTACATGGGCTTTGTATGCCGCCTGCTCATCATGATGATTGCGGCCAGCAGCCTAAATTTTATTTTGGGCTACGGCGGCATGGTGGCCTTGGGCCATGCCAGCTTTATGGGGGTAGGTGCCTATGCATTGGTGGCCTGGGTAGATGCTGGCTTTGATTCCGCTTGGATCGCTTGGGGGATTGGGGTGGCCCTGTCTGCGGTGCTGTCACTGCTCATTGGGCTGGTCGCATTACGTACCCGCGGGGTGTATTTCATCATGATTACCCTCGCATTTGCGGAAATGCTGTATTACTTTGCGGTGTCTTTGAGCACTTATGGGGGAGATGATGGGTACAGTATTTATTTTCCCCTGACCTTGGGGCAGTGGTTGGATGACTGGGCTTACGGCTTTTATGCCGTGGTGTTGGGCTTTGCCGTGTTGGTTTATTTTTTGACCGCGCGCTTGGAGCACGCCCGCTTTGGCTATGCCCTCAAGGGGGCGCGCGATAATGAGAGTCGCATGCAGGCTTTGGGTTTTCCCGTCTTTAGGATCCGCTTGTTGGCATTTGTGGGCGCAGGGGCCATTGCCGGGCTGGCCGGTGGATTGCTGGCCTTTCAAGATAGTTTTGTTAGCCCTTCGTCGATGCAGTGGACGCATTCTGCCATATTGATTGTGATGGTGGTCATCGGCGGGATGGGCCACCGTTGGGGGGGCGCATTGGGGGCCGCCATTTGGCTGGTGCTCGAGGAGTTTTTG
>JAJYTK010000129.1 GCA_021793095.1 Pseudomonadota bacterium | reverse complement strand
CTTTGCAGCGGTCGACCACATGCGTTTTTCAGTAGCGGTTTGGCCCTTGCTGTGGAATCGTTTGGTCGTGGATCACTTGGCCTTAGATGGGGTGCAGGCATGGTTTGAGTTGCCCAGCTTTCACGCTGAGCTTGATGAGGTGATGGATGAGGTCATTGATGCACCCGAAAAAGTAGAGGATGATGCGGCAACGCTGACACATCGTTGGGTGGATTACTTAATGACGCCGGCACAAGCGCAGGCATTAGAGGAAACTGTCCGCCCGCGGGTGCAGCGTTCAGAGTTTCAGATTGATATTGCGGGTCTGGAGGTTCAGGATGCCACCCTGCATTTCCATGATGCCCAGCGTCGCTGGAAAGCACAAATCCGAGACTTTTCTCTCAATACCGGGCGCATCACTCTAGAGCAGCCTTTCGACGTCTCTATGAAAGGCAGACTCGCCAGTGACGATCTAGAGACTGACCTGCGTTTAGATGGCCAGGGCGTTTTGCAGCTAGAGTCAACCACACAGCGATTGATCGTACACCGCAGTCATATACATTCTTCTGGGGCTGTCGGGCCTTTCCAAGTGCAGAGCGCAGACTTGCGCGGCTCCGCTGAATATCTCTATGGGCAGGCCTTGGATTTCGAGCAATTTGAGCTTGCTGCACAAGGGCATTGGGAGCGCGCGGATGGCGACCATGCGGCTGATTTACAGCTTAATGCGCAGTCGTTGGGATGGCATTGGCAACAGGAGCAATTATGGTGGGAAAAGCTCAATATGCGTGCCAACGCGGGTGCGACCGGGGCCAAGATCGAAATAGGGGCACAGTCCGAGGAGTTTTGGATGAGCCCCTTAGAAGCCCAAGGCAGCCCCATACAGACCAGTTTTAAGCATGCTCGAGGCCAAGAGGTCACCGGATGGAGCATGAAGCTCGATGGCTTTAACTCTGGCTGGCGCGACTTACAGGTGGATGAGGTCCACCTAGAAGGGCGCTATGAGACACCGCATCAACATTGGCAGCTGCAATTCGATTCTGCGCTGTTTTGGTCCCATGAGGATGAACAGCTGATTTTTGCTGATGGTCAGGGGCTATTATTATTGCGTGATGAGGCGCTGGTGAATGGCCAGAGTGCACGCGCACTGAGTGGTGATTTCTATATAGAGCCGTTTAATGGCCACGCGGCGGGGGCGCTTGAAGGCCGCATCATCAAAAGAAAGGATGCCACTGCAGATGAGGCTAAGGATCGCACTGACGATGAGGATACTCGTCGTACAGAGGCCGTCGATGATGCGGAGGGCAACGAGGCCGACAACGAGGCTAATAATGCGGCCAATAATGCTGCCGATAATGAGGAAGCCAAAGATGAGGCTCCCTTGGTGACCGTTCAAGATGCCTTATCAGGGCAGGCCGGGGCCACCCATGATGAGCAACCCGAACCCGGGACATTGTTTTTAGATGAGCATACTTTTGCGGGTGAGGTTAATGAACGCCTTAATTGGTTTTTTTGGTTTGATAAGGCCAATACTCCGCCGCATCTGATCACGCATATAGAGGCCCAACAAATTGATTTCACCCAATGGGTACCCGAACTGTCTGTGCGCAATGAGCGCGCTGAACGACAGCCCACATCAACGCGGCCAGCGGCGCTAGCAACCGGTGAAATTGCTCTTGAGCCTCAAACCGATCTCAATTGGCTGCAGCTGCCTATAGAGTGGTCTTGGCGCCTTGAGGCTGATGAGTTGCGTGTGGAGAATATTTGGCTGCAAGATTTCAATGCGCATGGCCAGTGGCAGCGCAAAGGTTTAGAGATTTCTGAGCTTCAAGGGGCGCTGTACGGAGGGCAGATACGTGCCCATGCAGCCTGGGTAGACAGCGACCAGTTTTATGGTTATCTCAACCTACAAGAGGTCAATACGGCTGCTTTGTTGGCGGGACTAGATTGGCCCGTGTTTTTACAAGGCACTGGTGATCTCGAGGCGACTTGGCATACTTGGGGCACGACGCTGCCTGCCTGGCGCGCAGCCTTAAATACGCGTATTCAGGCGCAGATCCAAGAGGGGGCGTTGATAGGGTTTTCTGCTTGGGAGCAGGTGGATGCCGCCAATGACGTCTTGCAGCAATTATTTTCAGGTCAGGTACCTGAGATGCCCGAAGCCTATGATAAAGATGCTGTGACCCCCTTTGATCATGCCGCTTTTGAGTTACAGGGCAACGATGGACAACTTCAGTTTACAGAGTTTGCCATGGCTGGGCCCCATTATGAAATCGAGCTCGGTCAACCCGCTTGGGTAGATTTGGTCAATGAGCAATTAGATTTAACCTTATTGATGGGCCTTGATTTGCCCGAAGAGGATGCGGAAACAGCCCAAGAGGCCCAAGATGAAGAACACACGCCGCACCATTTTTCTTCGTATCATTATGGATTTGCTCAAGCCCTTATCCCGTTACGCATAACGGGCCCACTGGTCATGCCTGAGCTGCGTTTGCAATGGGCGGATATGCGCCATCGTTTTGTTCAGGACGCGATCCAAGAGGGGCTGTTAGATGTATTGGGGATGTCTCTGTATGAGCCCTTACTCGAGCCTCAGCTTGAGCCCCAAAAAACAGCAATGGAAACCTTTGTAGAAGATACCGCCAAGTATTTTGGTGCCACCTTAAAAGAATTTTTGCAAAAGTAACGATGACGACTACAGTTTTGGTTTATGGCCCGGCCCTACAGGATACGCGTGCGCAGGCTTATGCGGATCGTTGGTTTTTGTGTGATGCCCATGATGTGCTGATCCCAGCTACAGAATTGAGCAAGCTCCAGCAATTAGACTGCTCGCTTTATTTGGGGCAATTGCGTTTGCGCGCGCCCGGGATGCTGCCATTAGAGCTGTTGCTGGACGTGATAGAAGATGATGATAGCGTGCGTTGCACTGCTTCAGTCGGTGAGCAGCAAGTCGCCGCCATCGATGAGGGCGAGCTAGCACATACTTGGTTTAGCCAGTTTTTAGGGCGCTCGGTGCGTTGCCTCAAGGTGGATCCTGAGGCCGCCCAAACAATTGAATGGCCCGCTCAGGCATGAGGCGACCCTGCGGCGCATATGAGCAAGCCAGTTGAGCTTGTCAGTCTGCCTTGGCGGTTAGGCGGACATATTTTTGCATGAGCTGCTCATCGCTTTCTTGGTGATCTGGGTGAACCTCGATGCAATCTACAGGACAGACGACCTGGCATTGGGGTTCATCAAAGTGACCGACGCACT
Organism: Pseudomonadota bacterium; assembly: GCA_021793095.1. Taxonomy (GTDB): domain Bacteria; phylum Pseudomonadota; class Gammaproteobacteria; order Burkholderiales; family Burkholderiaceae_B; genus Paenalcaligenes. The sequence goes on along the minus strand of JAJYTK010000129.1, from coordinate 977 downwards.
CAGTGCACAGGTTAGGGTTGATCTCGTAGATTTCCGGGCCCATATAAATGGCCTCATTGGGACACTGGGGCTCGCAAACGTCGCAGTTGATGCACTCTTCGGTGATGTGTAAAGCCATAAGCGTAGAGGAATTCAATGAATGACACTTTAAGTCTAACCTAAAGTGTTGCAAAAGCACTAAGTATCCTTTGAGTCTTTGTGCTCTTGTCTATAGTTTTTGGCTTTTTTGACGAGCCAGCGCTCGACGGAAGGAAAGACAAACTTGCTGACATCACCGCCCAATATGGCAATCTCGCGGACAATGGTCCCAGAGATAAATTGGTATTGATCCGACGGGGTCATAAACAGGGTTTCAACCTCGGGCAGCAGGTAGCGGTTCATCCCTGCCATTTGAAACTCGTATTCGAAATCGGATACCGCGCGTAGCCCGCGGACGATGACCCGTGCGTTTTCTTGGCGCACGAAATCTTTGAGTAAGCCCCCAAAACTTTTGACCTGTACATTGGGATAATGTCCCAGCACCTCTTGGGCGATTTCTACGCGCTCATCAACAGTGAAAAAAGGCTTTTTGGCCTGACTGTGCGCAACACCAACGACGACTTGATCAAAGAGGTTGGCTGCACGACGTACGAGGTCCTCGTGCCCACGTGTGAGGGGATCGAATGTTCCTGGATAGACAGCTGTAATCATAACGTTGGTGTTGGCAAGGATAAAATAAAATATCCCTCGAGACTGCGCACAGCACAATGCATCAATGCGCAGCGTCAGGGAGTACTATCAGCATTATTGTCTTTTTTTGCGGATGCATCAAACTTTAAAAGTTGATAATGAACATGCCCTGCCTTTTGTTGGCGTAAACTATGGTACTGTGCTGGTATTTCGAGCGCGTGTTCGGCCTCGACATAAACGAGGGCGTTTGGCGCCAAGACATTAGGCAATATAGGCCATAAGCGTTCAAACCAACCCTGTTTAAAGGG
>JAJYTK010000128.1 GCA_021793095.1 Pseudomonadota bacterium | reverse complement strand
CTCGCCTCTTCTCTTTTTTCCCTTTTTTTCTTTTTATAGCTCTCCCTAGGGTGTTATCCGCTGAGCCACCGGATGCCACGGCCATTGGGTTTTTGCGCCTAAAAATAAATGATCCCCGCTAATAAATGCCCCCTCTCCTTTGAGTGTCTTCGCTTCCTCTCCTTTGAGTGACTTCACTAATTTACGATCACTTGCATTCTGCCCTAATATAAAAGCACTAATAAAAAGCAGTCCTATGCTGCAACTTAATAAATACATCTGCTTAGGAGGTTGTATGGTAGAGCAAAAACCCATGCGAGGACCTTTCAAAGGGTGGCGTCGGCTGGCCCTTTGGAAACAAATATTTATTGCCCTCATCGCGGGGCTAGTGGTCGGCGTAGCACTCAATATGGCCGGGATGCCAGAGGTGGCTACTGCTATTAAGCCCATCGGTGATTTATTCATCCGTGGGATTAAAATGCTGATCGTCCCTTTGGTGTTTGTATCTTTGGTCACCGGTGTCAGCTCTTTAGATGATCTTTCCACCATGGGGCGTTTGAGTATCAAAACCGTTGCCCTGTACCTCATCACCACTGCCGTGGCCATCGTGATCGGTTTGGTTTTAGCCGTTGTGTTTCAACCCGGCAGCGGGGTCGCCATGGTCACTGACGAGGCAGTAAAGGTCCAAGAGGCGCCGCCGTTGATAGATATTTTTCTCAACTTGGTTCCCACTAATCCTTTTGAGTCCTTTGTCGAGGAAAATGTACTGCAAATCATTGTATTTGCCATTTTCTTTGGGGTGTCCATTGCCCTGGTGGGTGAAAAGGGGCGTCCGGTACGCGAGTTTTTTGAGTCTGCCGCCGAGGTGATCTACCGCCTCACCGCCATCATCATTGCTTTTGCACCCTATGGTGTATTTGCCCTGATTGCATGGGTAGCGGGTAGTTATGGCCTCGAGCTCCTTGCCCCCTTGGCCAAGGTCATTTTGCTGGTTTATATCGGTTGTATTATCCACGCTATTGTCGTCTACGGTGGTTTACTCAAAGGGCTGGCGGGTCTTAACCCTCTACGCTTTTTCCAGGGGGTGATGGAGCCCGGTATGGTGGCATTTACCAGTACCTCTAGCGCTGGCACCCTGCCTGTGAGTATCATGGCCACCGAGCAAAACCTCGGCGTGAGCCGCCGCGTTTCCAGCTTTGTGCTGCCGTTAGGGGCCACCATTAATATGGATGGCACCGCGCTGTATCAAGGGATTTGTGCGGTCTTTATCGCGCAGGTCTACGGCATTGATTTGGGCATGCCTCAGTATTTGATTATTGTGCTCACGGCCACACTGGGATCATTGGGTACGGCCGGGGTGCCCGGGGCGGGCTTGATCATGCTTTCCTTGGTATTAACCTCTGTAGGCCTGCCTCTTGAAGGGGTGGCGATCATTGCCGGCATTGACCGCCTGCTGGATATGGCGCGTACTGCGGTCAACGTGGTCGGTGATTGTGCCGTGGCCAGTATTGTGGCGGAAAGCGAGGGGCAACTCGACGAAGAGGCCTACAATACCCCCCACGTACTGGGCTCAGGTTCAGACACATAAATTTGATCGTTGCGGTAGACTAAAGGGGTGAAATCTTTTTTTGTGTTTCCTATGAATAAGCCAGCACCCACTTTTTACTACCCCAACCCCAGAACACTGCATTACTGCACCCAGTGTGGAAAATCGCTCGAACGTATCATCCCACCCGATGACAATCGGGTGCGTGATGCTTGTCCACACTGCGGTGCTGTCCACTATCAAAACCCGCGGTGCGTGGTTGGTCTGGTCCCTATTTTGGATGAACGTGTGCTGCTATGCAGACGTGCTATCGAGCCTCAATACAACAAGTGGACCCTGCCCGCCGGCTTTATGGAGCTAGGCGAAACGACTGCCCAAGGAGCCATGCGCGAGGCCGACGAAGAGGCAGGCGCCCAGATCGAGCTGGGCGATCTGTACACAGTGATCGATGTGCCCCACGCCGAGCAGGTGCATTTCTTTTACTTGGCCAAAGTACTGAGCCCCGAGCTTAATCCGGGCAGCGAAAGCCTAGAAGCCGACTTTTTTGCTTTTGATGAGATCCCTTGGGATGAGATTGCCTTTAGAACGGTATCGACGACCTTGGAATACCTCATACAAGACTTTCCCACCCAACAGTTTCCACTCAGAAATTATGCCATCTCACCTGAAAAGGCGAGACAGTCCTAAGGATGAGTCGCAGTATCTGCTGGTTAAACGGCTATACCGCTTTTCCCGACCCACGCTTGGCCGCTGATGAGGGGCTGCTGGCGGTGGGCGGCGATCTCTCTTTTCAGCGTCTGCTATCGGCCTATGCCAAGGGGATTTTCCCTTGGTATAACCCAGACGAGCCCATCCTATGGTGGAGCCCCAACCCACGCATGGTATTGTATTGCGATGAGTTCAAGGTATCCAAGTCGCTGGCCAAGAAATGCCGCCAAATCGCACGTCATGAGCAGCGCCCCGCTGAACGCCGCTTTTGGGTCACGCTTGATCAATGCTTTTTACAGGTGATGAGCGCTTGCGCCAGCACCCGCCAAGAAACGGGCACATGGATTCACCCCGAGATGGTACAAGCCTACTACACCCTGCACCTCAAGGGCTACGCACACAGTGTTGAGCTCTGGGAGGATGACCAACTCAGGGCTGGCCTCTATGGGGTGCGTATGGGGCAGTTCTTTTTTGGGGAGTCTATGTTTACCCAAATCAGCGACGGCAGTAAGATCGCTCTCTTTTATCTGGTCCAGTATTTAAAACGGCAGGGCATCCAACACATCGATTGCCAACAAGAAACAGCCCATCTGGCCAGTCTAGGGGCCCGCCCTATCCCGCGCGCGCATTTTTTAGACCTGTTGGAACAGCACAGCACAACCTCACAAATACCTTGGCCTTCAGGGCAATTATTGGCAACGGGCGAGCTCGTGCCTTTTGCTGCAGACGCCCCTCCTCGTTTATGATGGACAGTCCCTAAACTTTTCATGGCATCGCAGGCATGGGCAACCCCGACGATCTGCAGGCGCATACCCTGCATTTTTATAAAACTGCTAACTATCCCTGCAGCTACCTGCCCGATCGACAGGCACGCTCGCTGGTGGCTGCCCCAGCACATTTCGTAGATACGGCACGCTATAGCGCGCTCATCCAACAAGGGTTTCGGCGCAGCGGTACCTTTAGTTATCGGCCTGAGTGCGACGACTGCCAAGCTTGCATCCCCATTCGTGTTGACTGTCAGCGTTTTGTGCTCAGACGTTCGTGGCGTCGCATCATCAAACAACACCAAGACCTCGTGGTCAGCATTCGCCCCTTGAGTTGGCACAGTGAGCACTTTGATTTATATGTGCGCTATCAACAGGCCCGCCACCCAGATTCAGTGCATGACAGCACCGGGCGCTCAGAATATATACAATACCTCTTAGCCAGCCACGTGCACTCACGGCTGATAGAATTTCGCAGCCCCACTGGCAGGCTACTGGCCGTGGCACTGACAGATTTTCTAGATCACGGTCTCTCTGCGGTCTATACCTTTTACTGCCCAGAGGCTGCGGGTAGCCTCGGCACTTACGCCATTTTGTGGCAAATACAATACGCCCAAAAACTGGGCTTACCTTGGTTATACCTAGGCTACTGGATTGAACAAAGCCCAAAAATGTCTTATAAAACTCGCTTTCATCCCTATCAGCTATATCAAGCAGGTCAATGGCTCGATAGCGATTAATAAGTTACAGGGACCCCGCCATGAATGGTTTATTAACCACCCTCTATCCTTCCTTACGCAAGGTGTTATTTCGGCTGCCCCCAGAACGCGCGCACGCCCTTAGCCTCAAGAGCTTAGATTGGCTGTACCGTGCCCCGGGCAACCGTTTTTGGTTTCCTCGCCCCCCATCACAAGACACTGAGCAGAGCACGCCGGTTGAGTTAATGGGTTTGCGCTTTCCTAACCGTGTGGGTTTGGCGGCAGGCCTAGATAAAAATGGGGCTCACATTGATGCATTAGGTGCTTTAGGCTTTGGATTTATTGAGGTGGGCACGGTCACGCCACGGGCGCAGGCGGGCAATCCACAGCCTCGACTGTTTCGACTGCCCGAGCACGAATCACTCATTAACCGCTTTGGTTTTAACAACGATGGTTTGCAAGTGTTCTTAGAGAATGTGCAGCGCAGTCAATGGGCACAACAAGGGGGATTA
>JAJYTK010000127.1 GCA_021793095.1 Pseudomonadota bacterium | reverse complement strand
AGATAACCCCATTTGTAGACCGATAAATTCTCCTGCGGTCTGTACGGCAGAGAAAACAATGCGCATGCAGAGTCCAATGAGCCAACCGATGAAGGTTTGAAGCAAAACCAAGAAAAAGATTTCATAGAGGTTGCTCTGACTCAAATTAGGTGCCGGTATCAGCGGTCCAATCAGCAGAGAAAAAACAGCGGCTAAGCCAACTTTGACGCGCGCGGGGATCCCGGATTCGCTGAATAAAGGAGCCGCCATAAACAGGCCCAACAAACGTAAAAAGGGCCAAAAATACAGATTAAATCCGTCCAGTATTTCTTGATAGGTGATATCAATCACTGTGTGCGTGGAAACTGATCAATTAATGGAGATAGTCGGGAATGCTGCTTAATAAGCTTTGAATGTATTCGACCATTGTGCTGATTAACCAAGGGCCCAGTAGGACTATGACAATGGCCACCGCGACAATTTTGAGCGTAAACGGTAGGGTCATTTCATTGATTTGTGTGGCCGCTTGGAAAACACTGACCACAAGGCCCACCACAAGCGTCGTGAGCAGTAGTGGGCCAGCCATCGAAAGAGCGACTTTGAGGGCTGCGTAGGTCATTGTCATGACGGTTTCTGGGGTCATGAAAGTACTCCATAAGAAAAATCCTGCGGGGATTCACGCGCTTAAATAGGGGCAAGCTTAAATAGGGGTAATTTACAGGTAAAAGCTGCGCGCGAGGGAACCCAACAACAAATGCCAACCGTCTGCCAATACAAAAAGCATCAATTTAAAGGGTAAAGAGATGGTCACTGGAGGCACCATCATCATGCCCAGCGACATTAAGACACTGGCAACCAATAAATCGATAATTAAAAAAGGAATAAACACCGTAAAGCCTATTTGAAAGGCTGTTTTAAGCTCGCTGGTGATAAAGGCAGGCACCAAAATGCGTAAGGGGGTTTGTTCTGGCCCTTCAAAGGGGCCGGCTTGGGCCAGGTCAGCATAAAAGATCAGGTCACTTTCGCGAGTTTGGTGCAACATAAACTCTTTGAGTGGGGCAGCACCGCGCTCAAGTGCCTGAGGAAGCTGTATTTCTTCTTGGCTGAGCGGCAGATAAGCATGTTCATAAATTTCATCAAATACTGGCGCCATTGCAAAGAAAGTCAAAAATAATGCAATGCCAATCAAGATGCTGTTAGGGGGCGCTGCTCCGGTCCCCATCGCGTTGCGTAACAGTCCCAGCACAATAATGATTCGGGTAAAGCCCGTCATCATAATGAGCGCTGCGGGGATAAAGGTGATGAGGGTGAGTACGACCAGCGTCTCAATGCTGAGCGACCAGATTTGTTCGCCTTGTTCATTGAGGGTGGTGCCGATGGCAGGGACGGGCAAGGTTTGAGCAACCGCCGCATCAGAGAAAAAAAACAGGCCTGTGCCTAAAAGAAGGAAGGCCATTAGTCCTTTAATGAGGTGGTGCCAGCGGCGCTGACTCGATAGGGATGGCTTTTTTTTTGTAGCGCAAGCGCTTTGTGTTTGGGTGGCCTCGTGTAAGACCTCATTAAACTCACTGGGGTCGTGCTGCGTTAGCCCGGAGGCAGTATCCAGCAAAGAAATATGATGTGGGGTGACCCCAATGAGTAATTGTTTACCGTTGTTCTCTATAGTGATGAGCTGCAAGCGTGGCCCTAGGCGTACCCGTTGTAACACACGTAAAGTGTGTTGACTGCGGTCTGTGCCAATACCCAGTCGGCGCACTAAAAAGGCCAAACAAAGAATAAGGATGACTACCAGAGCCAAACTCATAGATATTTTGATGACATCACTACTGTTCATAAAGCGTGTGCTAGTGCCTGAGTAAATGGGGCTGCCAAGGGCTTTTAGCGGCGTGTATTAAGACGGTGGATACGGTCGCTGGGCGTGATGATATCTGTGATGCGGATGCCGTATTTATCATCCACGACGACGACCTCGCCTTGGGCAATTAAATAGCCATTAACAAAAACATCCATGGGTTCGCCGGCTAAGCCATCTAATTCGACAACCGAACCTTGGCCCAATTGCAAGATGTTTTTGATGGTCAACCGTGTCCTGCCCAACTCAACGGATAGCTGCACAGGGATATCCATAATCATGTCGATATCGCTTTTACCCCCGGCAGACCGCTGCTCAAGGGGTTGAAAAATACCGGCAGTAGCCTCCTCTTTGGTATTTGAGTGGGCGTGTTCCGAGCTCATCTCTGTATCTGTTGGGTGCTCAGATGGAGCGTCTTCTGATTGATCTGCTGAGGCATCTGCTGAAGAGTCTGCTGAGGTATTCTCATGCGCACTGCCCTGAGCTTGCTCGGCGAGTGCCTCGGCCCAGTCGATGTCGAGGTCATCTAAAGATTCCTCAGGGGTATCTTGGGGGTGTGATTCATTTTTTGGATTCGTCATCGTGACTCACCTTGTGCAGTTTAGATTCTTGATAGGACAAAATACGATTGACGCGGATAGCATAATGGCCGTTAAATGTGCCATACCCACAGCGTAAAATAGGCACGCCATCGACATGTGCGGTGATTTCATCTGGACGTTCTATGGGCAGCACATCGCCTTTTTTTAGCTTTAAGAGCTCACCAATGGTCGAAGAGATGGTCTGAAACTCTGCGGCAAGTTCGACTTCGGCGCTGCGGACCTGGCGGCTGAGTTGCCGTGTCCAGCGCTGATCGATTTCGCTATCGCTGGTATCTTGTAGGGGGCGGGTTAACAGATCACGCAAGGGCTCGATCATCGAGTACGGGAGACAGACATTGAGGTTTCCTCCCTGAGCGCCAAATTCAATATTAAATGGGGTGACGACCACCAGTTCGTTGCTGCTACTGATGCGGGCAAATTTGGTGTGCATCTCTGAGCGTATATACTCGAAACTCAGTGGATAGACGTTTTCCCAAGCATTGCAATAGCTTTCAAGCGTGTGGGTGAGCAGTCGTAAAATGATGCGCTGCTCGGTGGTCGTGAAATCCCGCCCCTCAATACGAGTGTTATAGCGACCATGGCCGCCAAATAGGCTGTCAATAATCAAAAAAACCAGGTGTGGGTCAAAGGTAAATAGCGCCGTGCCGCGCAATGGTTTGAGCGCTACCATATTCAAATTACTGGGTACGGGCAGGTTGCGCTCAAAATCACTGTATTTTTGGATGCGCACCGAGCCCACTGTGATGTCGGCATTGCGCCGCATAAAGCTCAGCAAAGTGTGCCTCAAATTGCGTGCAAATCGTTCATTGATGAGCTCCAGCGTCTGCATACGATGCCGGATCACTTTTTCAGGCGAAGTGAGATCATAAGGTCTCACACCACCGACAGGGGGGCTTTGCTCTTCTGCGGGGAGATCTTCGCCGGTCACCCCAGCTAACAGAGCATCCACCTCATCTTGGGATAAAAAGCTCTGATATGACATTACTGCACCACAAAAGTGGTAAATAACACATGGTTAATTTCAGGCCCATGGTCAGCGGGTGGATACGGTTTGCTTAATGTTTGGCTGAGTTGTTCTGCTAAAGCTTTGCGCCCCTCAGCGGTTTGCACCTGCAAAGGGTCTTGCAATGACAAGATGTGCAAAATGCGATCGCGCACCACGGGTTGATATTCTTGCAATAGCTCTCTGGAGTCCTTATTTGCTACCTGCAGGGTGATGCCCACATACAGGATCCGGGAACGTCCTTCTTGATTAAGTGTGACTGTAAAGGGCTCAAAATCCACAAACAGTGGCTTTTGGCTGGTCATTTTTGGGCGCTGTTCGGCTTCAGGTGTGGCTGTATGTTCAGTCGTTTGGTTTGGGGTGTTTTCGGGCTTGAGTTGTGCTAATGAGAAATCAGGCCACACAAAATACAATGTGGTCAATGCACTGAGCAGACCCACCACCAAAGCTAATAAAATAACCCTAAACACACGTTGCCCCAGCCCTTTGGGACGCTGTCTTTGAAAGGAAGCGCGGGCGGTGGGTTGGCGTCGGGTCGATGAAGATGTGCTCATGGGGTTTTATGAATAATTTACAGTAATCAATAAACAGAAAGATTAAAAATAGAACTCATTAAGCCACTCTAGGCAAAGGTATTAATGATTGATTGCGGGTGCGAATAGTGCTGCCTGGATTGCAGGTTGTGGCTGTCGTGATTCGTTTGCGTATCTTCATGGCTCAAACTGCCAGTAGCTGAGCGTTGAGTCTCTTGTTCTCCAAATAAATCCTCATTTGAGGGGTGCTTTTCCTCTCCGACAAAGGTGTTGCCAAGTTCTAGGCCGGCC
>JAJYTK010000126.1 GCA_021793095.1 Pseudomonadota bacterium | reverse complement strand
GGCCGGCATCCCAGCTAGCCAAGTCGGCGCCAGTTTTTCCAGCATCCCCCAGCAAGGGAAGTTAAATGCATTGATGTGGATGGCCACCCCGGGTTTAGGGGTCAAAATATGCTGCGCGCTGAAACTGCCATCGCGGGATAAGGGCTCGAGATCACCATCCAGTAGCACTCGAGTGTTTGGGAGCTCGCGGCGCCCCTTAGAGGAATAACTCAGAAGTGTGCCAATGCCCCCATCAATATCGATCCAACTATCAGCGCGGGTAGCACCGGTCAGCGTCGAACTGGCATAAAGTTCTTCTTTGGCCTCAAGCAATGCCAACCCAAGCTCTTTGATCATCAATGCCCGCTCGTGGACAGTCATGGCCTGCAATGCTGGCCCACCTTGGGTGCGACCATAGTCCAACATGGCCTGATAATCCAAGCCGGTGGCGTCAATATAAGCAATGACCTCGCCCTGGATCGCATCGACCACAGGTTGCCCTTGGCCCTCGCCCTGTTGCCATTGCCCGCAGGCGTAACTTTCCAAATGCCTTGGTGCAGATGTTGACTGCGACATGCAAACTCCTTGATAGGTTATAGATTGAGCGTCTTTTTCAATTCAGTGAAGCGATCAGTCCATTGCTCGAGCATGCGCTCATTGGTTTGATGGCGGATACCAAATTTACTCAACATTTCGTAGCGTTCTGGATGCGCTTGACTGAACCCAGCAGCGACTTTTTCCTGCCAATACTTAAAGCTGTCTTGTACCTCGGCATGGTGCTCAGAATGATGCAAAATATCTTTTAATGCCTCGATGCCCTGCTCTAAATGCTCTTTTTCGCCCGGTTGTATGGCACGAATGGACTCTGCAAATGGGGTATATGAGACCTGCGCCAACTCGGCCAGCTGTACCTGCGCTGCTAACCCCTGCAAAACATTCATCACCACAGCATCTACCCAGCTTTGTAGTGGGTAATAAAAAACGGGTAGGCGCATATCCGCCTGCCCCTGTGAATCAGCCAACGACTCGTTGCGGCCGATCCGAGCGGCCCAATCGTGTTGCTGCTCATAGCGGGCCGAGTCTGTCCCAAACGTACTCATCACTGCCAGCACCTTGCGTGCATGCTCAGCTTTTTCCAAAGTGATGCGACTGGCGGCGATACGGGCCTGGATGCTGGGCGCATAATTAATTGAGGCGGCGAAGCCTGCGCTGGCGGCAAGCTCACTATCCACAAAAGAAGACATCAGCCTCAAGAGCTCGCCACGGTAGCGCGAAGGCACGTTGTCAGGCGATGTTAACACCCCACCCTGAGCGAGGTATTCATAAATATCCATAGTGCTTGACATAGCACCCCCCTTTACTCGTCGTAGCTAAATTTGACGTTGTCCGTGAGCGGATAGCTCTGACAGCTAAGGACATACCCTTGATCTACCTCGTAATCCTCAAGCGCGTGGTTGACCAGCATCTCGACCTCACCTTCAATCACCTTGGCCTTGCAAGTCGAACACACCCCAGCGCGACAGGAATAAGGCGCATCCAAATCATTGCGTAGCGCTGCATCGAGTAGGCTCTCGTTATGTTTATCCATGCTGAAACTACGCTCGAGCCCATCAAGCACAACCACCGCTGTGGCCTCGGATTCGGTGTTTTGTTCCTCAGTTGAGACCTTGCGGCGTGCCACGCGGCCTGGCTGTGCGGAGGTAAAGAGCTCATATTTGATGTTTTCCTGAGCCACCCCGCGTTTTTTAAGCCCCTCGGCAATCGTCAACATCATGGGCTCTGGCCCACAGATAAAGGTGGTATGTACCGAGGGCAGATGCACCCAATGTGTAAACAAGGCCTCTAGTTTTTCTTCATCGATGCGCCCGGTAAAGAGATCAATTTCTTGGCCTTCCAAATCAAAGATGTGCACAATGGACAACCGTTCCATATAACGGTTTTTGAGGTCCTCAAGCTCTTCTTTGAACATGACCGAGCTTAATTGCTGGTTGGCATAAATTAAGGTAAATCGTGATTTGCTCTCACGGGCCAACGTGCTTTTTATGATCGAAAGCACAGGCGTAATGCCGCTACCGCCAGCAAAAGCCAAATAGTGGCGTTCTTCTTGGGGGGCGGGGTCAACATAAAAACTGCCCAGTGGCGGCATTGCCTCGAGCGTATCTCCTGGTTTTAGTGACTCATTGGCCCACGAGGAAAAAGCCCCATCAGCGACCCGTTTGATAGCGATTTGTAAGATTCCCTCATCTATTCCCGAACAAATGGAATACGAACGACGCACCTCGGTATCGTCAAATTTGCGCCTAAACGTCAGGTATTGGCCGGGGATGAATTGAAATAGCTCTTGTGCTTCTTGTGATGGCTTGAGGGTAACGACAATAGCGTCACGTGTATCGTGGCGAACCTCTAGCACTTCCAATGGATGGAATCGCGCCATAGTTATCTCCGCAATTTTATATACACTTGAAATAATCAAAGGGTTCAAAACAGCTTTCACACTGATATTGAGACTTGCATGGGGTAGAACCAAAGTGACTAATGAGCTTGGTATCGGTGGAATCGCAACGAGGACACGGCACGATGCGCACCCCATCACCACGCACCCAAATACTCTTGGTCCCGCCTTGGGCCTGCTCGACTGGCGGTGCAATGCCGTATTCGCGCAAGCGCTCGCGCCCCCGTTCACTGAGCCAATCGGTCGTCCAGGGAGGAGAGAGTCGACGCTCTATGCGTAAGTGCTGCACCCCATGGGCACGCAGCGCCGCCTCGATATCATCATTGATCACTTGGGTGGCGGGGCAACCAGAGTAGGTCGGGGTCACCGCGACCACCAAGGTATTGTCTTCTTGGTAGTAAACGTCACGGACAATCCCTAGGTCGACCACTGAAATGACCGGAATTTCTGGGTCTGGGACCTGCTCTAGCCAGCCCCATACCTCATCAATCTCGGGGCGTTGAGTCACTGATGGCATGGTAACCTCCTACCATTGTGTGGCGTCAGGATAGGCGCGTGGCAAAAATTGCATTTCAGCCAACAAATGGCCTAAATATTCAGTATGCACCCCCTTTCTGCCGCCGCTGTGAATGTACTTAACCTCGGGCTGCTCGAGCTGTGCATCGGCCAGCACCTCACCCACAAAAGACAACCATTTTTCGCGTAAAGACTCGGGATCGACACTGATCTCTGCCGCCACAAGTGCTTCGTCATAATCGTCCGAAACAAAAAACTCACCGGTATAAGACCAGAAGTATTCCAACGCCTCTTGCATGCGTCGGTGGCTCTCATCGGTGCCATTGCCCAAACGTACAATCAGTTGACTGGAACGCTCTAAATGGTAATCCACCTCTTTGAGCGCCTTTTGAGCAATCTCGCGCACCTGTTCGTGGCTGGAATTTTGCAATGCATCCAGCTGCAAATAATGCCAAACATCGAATAAAAACTGGCGCATCAAGGTATAACCAAAATCTTTATTGGGCAGCTCGACCAATAGAAAATTGCGAAAATCCCAGGCATCGCGCCGATAGGCCAAAGTATCAGCGGTCGTCTCGCCGCCCTTGATATTAGCGGCCTCACCGAGCCAATACTGAGTCTGCCCAATGAGGTCTAGGGCCACGTTGGCCATCGCAATATCCTCTTCGAGGACAGGTGCATGACCACACCACTCGGAAACTCGGTGCCCCAAAATCAGGGTGTTGTCCCCCATGCGCAAGAGGAATTGCTCGAGCGCCTCTTGAGTACTGATGGTCTGTGTCATTACATTTTCCCCACTTCTTCTGGAATTTTGAAAAAGGTCGGATGGCGGTAAATCTTGGAATTAGAGGGCTCAAAAAGCGGGCCTCTCTTGGACGGGGCGCTGGCGACGATATCCGTGGAACGCACCACCCAAATGCTGACCCCCTCATTGCGGCGGGTATAGACATCACGGGCATGATTGAGTGCCATCTCTGCATCCGGGGCATGCAAACTCCCGACATGACGATGGTTTAAGCCGTGTTGACCGCGAATAAAGATTTCCCACAATGGCCATTCGCTAGACATGATTGATTCTCCTCACTGCGCATACTCTGCGCACTACGCAATTCATAAAAAAACCTACAAAGACTGTGAGATTAAGCGTTGACTGCTTTGGCGGTGTTGGCGGCGGCCTTTTTGCCGTATTCAGCCAAGGCCTCGCGGAACCATGCGCCGTCCTCCCAGGCCTTGATACGCGCATCCATGCGTTCTCGGTTGCAAGGCCCATAACCACTAATTACCTGATAGAACTCGTCCCAGTCGGGTTGAGAAAAG
>JAJYTK010000125.1 GCA_021793095.1 Pseudomonadota bacterium | reverse complement strand
TTTTGAGTTTATGTGCTGCGGCATTTTTTACATACCAGTCTGCAACGGCAGCAACGCCGATAAAAATATCTGTATGGGCCGCCTGAGCCATGACGGCTTGGTGCATTTGGCGAGCACTTTGGACATTAATACGGCGTACCCCATAAGGGGTGGACAGTGCCGTTGGCCCAGCCACCACGGTCACGCTGGCCCCTGCGAGAGCAGCGGCCTCAGCGATAGCAAAACCCATCTTGCCCGAAGAACGATTGGTAATAACGCGCACTGGATCGATGGCCTCGCTGGTAGGCCCCGCGGTGAGCAAAAGGCTTTTGCCCTGTAAAGGCTTGGGAGCAAAAAAGGCATTGAGCTCGCTAAGTAATTCATGCGGCTCGAGCATCCGGCCTGAGCCCACCTCGCCGCAAGCCTGTTCGCCTGCAGCTGGCCCTAGTATTTGGACACCGTCGTTCTGTAGTTGAGTGATATTTCGTTGGGTGGCTGGATGCGACCACATTTCCTTATTCATTGCAGGAGCCACCAGCATAGGGCATTGGCCTCTGGCGAGCGCCATGGTGGTCACTAGATCATCAGCGCGTCCTTGGGCAGCACGTGCAATGAAATCAGCAGTGGCAGGGGCTACCAGCAACGCATCGGCTTGCCGACTGAGATGAATGTGAGCCATGCTGTCTGGGATCATGGGATCCCATAAATCAGTGAGCACACGGCGTCCTGAAAGGGCTTGAAACGTGATGGGCTGCACAAATTTTTGTGCTGCCTCGGTCATGACAACATCAATGTCTAAACCAGCCTCACGACCACGGCGGACCAGCTCGGCAGCCTTGTAAACGGCAATGCCTCCGGTTAGGGCCAAGATTAAGTGTTTTCCATGACAGTATTGCATGCTGCGTTATTGCCTCGGTGTGCGAGAGTTTTTAGTGCGTCGGATGCGCAAGAACTCTTCGATAATCAGTAGTGCAGCCCCTATGGTAATGGCAATATCAGCAACATTAAAGGCGGGAAAGTGCCAAGATTGCCAATGAAACAAGATAAAATCAATCACGTGGCCGTGCACTATGCGATCCAATACATTGCCTAAGGCACCGCCCAGTATGCAGCTCAGGGCAGCACAAAATAGTCTTTGATAGGGTTGCCTTTGCAACCAATAGACAATCAGCACGGTGGCAATCAGTGCAATGCCGCTGAAGAACCAGCGTTGCCAACCGTCGGCACCGGCGAGAAAGCTAAATGCGGCACCTGGGTTATAGAGTAAAGTGAAATCAAAAAAAGGGAGTACGGCCCAGCGCTCACCATAAAATAGATGGCTATCAAACCAATTTTTTGAGTATTGGTCTGCCACCACAATGAGCAGCGCGAGAATGACCCAGAACCAAAAGCCACGGCTTTTGAAGCCGCGGCGTTTGGAGGGGGCTGTGCTGGGGTTAGACAAAGGATCTTTGTTCGCCATCGCCAGCTATATTTGTAATGCATCGTGCACATAGGGTGGCGTGTTGGGCGTCTTGGCCAACTGAAGGCTCATGATGCCAACAACGCTCACATTTTTCGTCGGTACTTGGGGTCACACTGATGGTGAGCTCCTCAGTAGTCGCCGGCTGTACCTGTGCCGCAGAAACGATAAAGGCAAAACGCAGATCGTCACCTAAGGATTTCAATAGGTTGTAATCCTGATCCGAGGCCTCAATTTTGACCTGTGCTGCCAGAGAGGAACCTATGTCCCCTTGGGTACGAACATGCTCGATTTCGCGCATGACCTCAGCACGGATAGTGCGGATTGCCGTCCACTTATCCAGTAAAGCCTCACTGTCAGCGCTTAAAGGGATTGAGTGGTATTGCTCTGTAAAAATTGTCAGCGGTTTGTTGGGTGTTTGGTGATGTAAATCCTGCCAAGCCTCTTCGGCGGTAAAGGTCAGGATAGGGGCCATCAACCGCAACAGAGCCTGCGTAATATGATAGAGCGCCGTTTGCGCACTGCGGCGAGGCAATCCATCTGTTTTAGTGGTGTAGAGACGATCTTTGAGGATGTCTAGATAAAAAGCTCCCAGATCCTCTGAGCAAAAGGTCTGGAAACGTGACACGATGGGGTGAAATTCGTATTTTTCATAGTATTGCAAAGCGCGTGCCTGCATTTGATCGGTCAAGGCCAGCGCATAGCGATCGACCTCGAGTAGGTCATCGATAGGCACCGCATGGGTCTGAGGATCAAAGTCAGCGAGGTTGCCCAGCAAGAATTTGAGCGTGTTGCGGATACGTCGATATGATTCGACGACACGCTTTAGAATTTCGTCGGAGATGGAGAGCTCACCAGAATAATCCGTAGCAGCGACCCAGAGACGTAAAATCTCAGCACCCAGAGAGTCCGCAATTTTTTGAGGAAAGACCACATTGCCGACCGATTTGCTCATTTTGTGGCCTTTGCCATCGACCACAAAGCCGTGTGTCAATAACGCCTTGTAGGGGGCACGTTCGTAGAGCATACAGCCGGTTAAGAGTGAGGAATGGAACCACCCACGGTGCTGATCGGAGCCCTCAAGGTAGAGGTCGGCTGGCCATTGCAGGCGATCCGCATGGGAGCCTTTGATCTGGCTGTCGTGATCACCGCCCATGACCGTTGCGTGTGTGGTGCCAGAGTCAAACCAAACGTCTAGCGTGTCTTTGCTCTTTTCATAGTCTTGGGCATCGTCGCCAATGAGATCCTCGGCCTTGATGTCCTGCCAGATTTCTATGCCGTGCTGCTCGATAAGATCAGCGACCTTTTCGAGCAGTTGAGGGGTGTCTGGGTGCAGCTCACCCGTTTCCTTATGTAGGAAAAGGGCCATGGGGACCCCCCATTGTCTTTGTCTAGAGAGTGTCCAATCAGGGCGGTTGGCGATCATGGAATGCAACCGAGCCTTGCCCCAAGAGGGAAAGAATTGAGTATCCTCTACTGCCTCAAGAGCCATTTCACGCAAGGTGCGACCGGTGCTGTTGGGGCGATCCATACCCGCAAACCATTGGCTGGTGGCTCGATAAATGACGGGCGTTTTGTGACGCCAGCAATGCATGTAGCTGTGCTCAGTGTCCTGTTCCTTGAGTAGTGTCCCTACGCCTTGGAGAGCTTGGACAATGGCAGGGTTAGCCTTCCAGATAAATTGGCCACCGAAAAGAGGCAGGCTGTTGGCATAAACGCCATTGGCCTGAACAGGGTTAAGGATGTCGGTGTCTTGGAGTCCATTTTCTTTACATGAGAAAAAGTCCTCAACACCATAAGCGGGCGCCGAGTGCACCACACCGGTACCCGAATCAAGCATGACATAATCACCGCAGTAAACAGGTGATGTGCGGTTGTAACCAGCATCTGCGGTGGCTAGCGGATGGAGGAAATCAATGTGATCGAGGTTTTTCCCCTCGGTGGTAGCGATAATTTCCCCCTGAATGCCGAGCTCTTCGAGTGTTGACTCAGCGAGCTCTTGGGCCAAAATTAGCTGGCGCCCAAACTCTTGGGGGGTCTCTAGGTTAATAAGCGCGTATTGGTGATCAGGGTGGACATTGAGGGCTTGGTTCGCCGGAATGGTCCAAGGGGTGGTGGTCCAGATAACAATCGCCCCATCCTCAACCTGCTCAGTGTCAAAGGCCTTGGCCAAGGCTGCCTTGTCTGCAAAGGGAAAGGCGACATAAATCGATGGGTCGGTGCGATCTGCGTATTCAACCTCGGCCTCTGCCAAAGCCGAGCGGCAATCAAAACACCAATTGACGGGTTTGAGACCGCGAAACACAAAGCCTTTTTTCATGATGCGTGCGAGCACGCGTAATTCGTCAGCCTCGTTGCTGTAATTCATGGTCAGGTAGGGGTTGTCCCACTCTGCCAATACCCCTAAACGCTGAAAATCTTTTTTCTGTCGCTCTATTTGCTCATAGGCATAAGCACGCGCCTCAGCCTGCATTTCCTCTACTGGCAGATTTTTACCAAATTTCCTTTCAATTTGAATCTCAATGGGCATGCCATGGCAATCCCAGCCAGGAATGTATTGGGCATCAAAGCCCGCCATATTACGGCTTTTGATAATAATGTCTTTGAGGATTTTATTGACGGCATGACCAATATGGATATCACCGTTCGCATACGGTGGGCCATCATGTAGGATAAATTTGGGACGCTCTGCGCTAGCCTTGCGAATGGCCTCGTAGACCTTGTTCTCTTGCCACTCGGCGATCCATTGGGGTTCGCGTTTGGGCAGGTTGCCGCGCATGGGAAAAGGAGTGTCAGGTAAATTGAGTGTATGTTTATAGTCCATGAGAGGTGAAATAGTCTTGTGCGCTGCGCACGTCATCTGCGATGGCAGCACGAAGCGATTCAATA
>JAJYTK010000124.1 GCA_021793095.1 Pseudomonadota bacterium | reverse complement strand
ATGGCGCCATTCGCATGGCCCCCCGCTAAGCAGTTCCTTAACTACTTTCAGTAGCAGCCTGCCTGGCCATGAGTCTTTTCCGTTCTGCCGCTGTGGTCAGCGGCTTCACCTTTTTATCCCGCATTACCGGGCTGTTGCGCGATATTCTCATCGCGCGCAGCTTTGGTGCCGGAGGGCTGACCGATGCCTTTTGGGTCGCCTTTCGCATTCCTAACTTATTGCGTCGACTTTTTGCAGAAGGCGCTTTCGCCCAAGCCTTTGTGCCCATTTTGGGCGACGTCAAAAATACCCAATCAGCGGATGCCACACAACAGCTCATCGATCGTGTCGCCTTAGTATTGACCGCTGTGCTCATGCTGGTCACCTTGGTGGGTGTCATCGCGACTCCTTGGGTGGTGAGCATCATGGCGAGCGGCATGCGCGCCGCCGAACGACAGGCCGAGTTTTCTGCTGCCGTTTGGATGACACGGGCGATGTTCCCCTACATCCTATGCATGTCATTGGTGGCCTTTGCCAGCGGTGTGCTAAACACCTGGAGCCGCTTTGCCATTCCGGCCTTTACCCCCATGCTGCTCAATCTGGCCATGATAGCGGCCAGCCTGTGGCTTCTCGAGTACTTCGATCCCCCTATTTATGCCTTGGCAGTGGGTGTCATGGCGGGCGGTATTTTACAGCTAGGCATGCAGTGGCTCGCCTTACTGCGTCTGGGGATTGCACCCCGCCCTAGCTTGGGCCTAGGCCGCGCGTTACGAGACCCCCATGTACGCAGAATTATTCAAAAAATGGTTCCAGCGACGGTGGGGGTGTCCGTCGCTCAGATCTCTATCCTCATTAATACTAATATTGCCACTTGGCTACAAGCAGGCAGCGTCACGTGGCTATCTTTTGCCGACCGATTGATGGAATTTCCCAGCGCTTTACTTGGGGTGGCCTTAGGCACAGTACTGCTGCCTTATCTATCTGCAGCTTATGCCAAACAAGAGCACCACACCTACCAAAAGCTTTTAGACTGGGGCTTGCAGCTAATTTTCTTACTGGGCCTACCTGCTGCACTGGGCCTGGCATTATTGTCTCAAGCGCTGGTGGCCACCTTATTTAATTATGGTGCCTTTACAGGCGCAGATGTGCTGCAAACCCAAGGCGCGGTGATCGCTTACGCGGTTGGCCTACTTGGGCTGTTGGCCATCAAAATACTGGCTCCCGCTTTTTATGCTCGCCAAGACATCAAAACCCCCGTGCGCATTGCGATTGTGGTACTCGTGCTCACACAAATCATGAATGCCTTTTTTGTGCCCTGGCTCAAGCATGCCGGTTTGGCACTTTCAATTGCCCTTGGCGCATGTGTCAACGCAAGCACACTGTTTTATTTATTACGCAAAAGAAACATCTTTTCCCTCTCGAACCAATGGCCGGTCTTTTTACTGAAGTTGGTGCCCGCGCTCATCGGGATGAGCCTTTTCGTTTATTTCGTGCAGCAGCATTTTGACTGGTTGGCACTGGGGGCTGCTCCCCTACTGAGGGCTTTTTATCTAGGAGCTGTTGTAATAGGGGCTGTTTGTGTTTATTCACTCTTATTATTTCTAGTCGGCTTTAGGCCACGGCACTTTACAAGGCCACGTTAATCGATTATTATTTAGCCCTTTAGACCCTATAAACCACTAGATAAACACTTAAATTTACTGAGATATGGCAAATACACCTCAAGCACAAAAACGCGCACGCCAGGCAGCTGCACGCAACCGTCACAACGCCAGCATGCGTTCCATGATGCGTACATCCATTAAACGCGTCCACCAGGCGATTGACGCCGGCGATCAAGACGCAGCCAATGAGGTATTCCGCAAGGCCTGCAGCATCATCGACCGCGTTGCAGACAAAAACATCATCCACAAAAACAAGGCTGCACGTCACAAGAGCCGCCTCGCCAAGTCGATCAAGGCGCTATCCTCTTAACCCTACTGGTTTAATTAGGGTCCGGGCTTAGTTGCCCACGCCAACAAAAAGGGTGCTTATTAAAAGCACCCTTTTTTGATCTGTTAAAGGTCCCGCAATATTTAAAGGTCTTGCATCACCTTGTCGAAATCGATGCCCGATGTCTTGAGCTTATTATCATGGGCAAAATTACAAACAAACTTCCAAGCCAGTGGTTCTAAATCTCGCAGGCGGCTATCCACAACAACACAGCGCACCCCATCGACAAACCGAGGGAGCACATAAGGGGAATACGTCAGCGGGCCACCTGTACTCCCCTCTGGCCTGAACTGCGACATCACCCCCGCCAAACGCTCAGCCCAATCACTGGGACGAAAGCGCTGGCCATTTTGGGTCACCCCATAAATAATTAATTTTGTATGCTCGGTCATAGACTTCCAATCAATAAGCGCCGCCTAAAGCAAAACAACAAGGCGCATTGTAACCTATTGCCACGAGGACTACATCCTTAGCCAGTAAATTCATCCTAAGGTCTCAGCCCAGTGGCCACTGGTCATTACAAGTTTTTACTGGTAAGATTGTTTTTTTGTTAGTGGCAGTATTTTGTTATGAGTTCCACGGCTAATCCCGCACCGATTCAGCATTTCCTAGAGTTTAACGACCTCCCCAAAGAGGATATCCTCTACCTGCTTTCCCGTGCCCGTTTCATCAAGCAGCGGTTTAAAAATTACGAACCGCACATGACCTTGCACGATCGCACTTTGGCGATGGTGTTTGAAAAGGCCAGCACACGCACCCGCGTGTCATTTGAAGCAGGCATGTATCAAATGGGCGGCTCGGTCATTCACCTCACAACCAATGACTCACAGCTCGGCCGTTCTGAGCCCATCGAGGATACCGCCCGAGTCATCTCTCGTATGGTTGATTTGGTCATGATTCGTACCTTTGGGCAAGAGCGCATCGAGTTGTTTGCCGAGCACTCACGCGTGCCGGTCATCAATGGCCTCACCAACGAATATCACCCTTGCCAAATCCTCGCTGATATTTTCACCTTTAATGAATTTCGAGGCCCTATCGCTGATAAGACAGTGGCCTGGATAGGTGATGGCAATAACATGGCCTATACCTGGTTGCAGGCGGCCAAATTGCTAGGCTTTAAACTACATTTTTCCGCGCCTAACGGGTATGGCCTAGATCCTGATCTCATCGGTGATGCGGGTGATGCCTTGAGTGTCTTTGAAGATCCTTATGAGGCCTGCCGCGGGGCGCACCTAGTGACCACTGATGTATGGACCAGCATGGGCTTTGAGGACGAAAATGAAGCCCGCCGCAAGGCATTTGCCCACTGGTGCGTCAATGATGAAATGATGTCATTGGCTGACACAGAGGCACTTTTTATGCACTGCTTGCCTGCCCACCGCGGTGAAGAAGTCACCGCCAGTGTCATTGACGGCCCTCAAAGCGTCGTCTGGGACGAGGCAGAAAACCGCATGCACGTACAAAAGGCATTAATGGAGTTCTTACTGCTAGGCAAACTTGACTAGCCCAGCTTGACGCCCTACACCATAAAGAGCCCCTAGTATCAACACCAGGGGCTCTTTTCTTGGAATCAGGTGGCTCGACCCAATACCGGAGACTCAGTAGGACCTACTGAGTGTCCTCTTTGGTTTCGCTCTTGAGCTGCACAAACTGCCCATCACGAGCCGGGGTCAACAGACCCACCTCAGTATAGGTAAACAGCTTGTCTCGTGTATCTGCAATGTCTAAATTGCGCATGGTCAGCTGACCAATGCGGTCACGTGGCGTAAAGCTGTCATCCCCCTCTTTTTCCATCGTCAGACGATCAGGATGATAGCTAAGGTTATCCGACTGGGTGTCTAAGATTGTGTAGTCATTGCCACGACGTAACTCTAAGGTGACCTCACCTGTAATGGCGCGTGCTACCCAGCGTTGTGCGGTTTCACGCAACATGACGGCCTGTGGATCAAACCAGCGGCCCTGATACAGCAAACGACCCAGGCGAATACCATTGATGCGATACTGCTCGATGGTATCCTCGTTGTGAATACCGGTCAGTAAACGCTCATAGGCAATATGCAATAAAGCCATCCCGGGTGCCTCGTAAATACCGCGGCTCTTGGCCTCGATAATACGGTTTTCAATTTGGTCACTCATGCCCAAGCCATGGCGGCCACCGATCCTATTAGCCTCGAGCATGAGCTCAACTAAATCAGTGTAATGCTTGCCATTGAGTGCAACAGGCACCCCCGCCTCAAAGCGTACCGTCACCTCTTCTGGCTCGATGGAAACATCATCGCGCCAAAACGGTACCCCCATAATGGGCTCAACAATATGCATGCTGGTATTGAGGAATTCTAAATCCTTGGCCTCATGCGTCGCGCCCA
>JAJYTK010000123.1 GCA_021793095.1 Pseudomonadota bacterium | reverse complement strand
ATCGGGATTGGATGGGGTTTCTGAGGTGGCGGTTTCTCTGGATGATGAGAAACTCAAAATCACATATAACACTGCCCAAACAAACTTGCCAACCCTGCAATCTGCCATTAAAAGCAATGGCTTTGAAGCGCTTAAGCCCGTACATGGCGAGGACGGCAACTGCTGCGGTGGTTGCACCTAAGAGCTTTACTAAACAACATGATATTTGCCTGTATGTGCGCATGACTTTGCAGAAATCTCGCTGGCCATACAGGCAAATTAGGCGAGGTCTACGTTCTTTGCTCTTACACGGGTGCAATTAAACGTTGTTTAGATGGTGTGACCACAGCTTTAGTAAGATTTCAGACATGCTGATGTGGAATTTTTAACTGCGTTTCTCAGCAAGAAATCCACGTGTAAACTTTAACCGCTTTAAGAAAAGCAGCTGTGCAGGTGTGATTTTAAAGTCTGTGTGCAGTTTGGGTTGTATTATTGTCTGATTTTTATTTTTAACCAAACAGGGGGTGCTCTGTAACACCTTGATTTGATTGGCTTTTAGGGATGAGGGGGAGATCAGGAGGGAAGGATTGATGGTGCCCAGAAGAGGAGTTGAACCTCCACACCTTTCGGTACATGGACCTGAACCATGCGCGTCTACCAATTCCGCCATCTGGGCATTACAGGCTAGCTGTAAAAAGGTAATAATACCTAATTTACCCAATAAGGCCAAGGCAATTCTGATATAGTGGCATTTATGCAAAAACAAAGAATAACAATTTTGCCGCATCGATTTGGCCGCACTCTTTAGGGCGGTGTTATAATCGTTTTTAAAAACAATGATATAGGCATATATATTAATGGCTACTGCCAAAAAAAAGGCACAAAATATTTTTCTACGTGAACATTTACCACCCGACTTTGATCCATCAACGCCTAGCCGCGAATCCATTTTAGCTGTCCTTAGAAATGCCACAGATGCACTGAGTCTTTCGCAGCTAGCCGAGCAACTCGGCACACAATTTCCGTTGTCGGTCGGTACGATGCGACGTATCAACGCGATGCAGCGTGATGGTCAACTCAACATAGACGCGCAACAGCGTATAACAGTGAATACAAAGACAAAATTCATATCAGGTCGCGTGCAAGGGCATCGCGACGGTTTTGGTTTTCTTATTCGTGATGACGGTGGCCCCGATCTTTATTTATCCCCGCGCGAGATGTTACGTGTATTGCATGGGGATAGGGTATTGGCCCGAGGTGACCATTATTACAAGGGCCGGCCCGAGGGCATTATCGTAGAGGTACTCGAGAGTCAGACTAACCGGTTAGTGGGTCGGTTTGTAAAAGAAGGGGGGATCTGCAGCGTCATCCCCGAAGATAAACGCATCAAGCATGATATTTTTGTTGTCCCCCAAGATTCTGGTGGGGCTAAAAATGGTCAAGTAGTGGTTGTTGAGATCACGCGACAGCCGTCTGAACACATGCAGCCTATGGGGCGTGTGATTGAGGTATTGGGCGCGATTGACGACCCCGGGATGGAAATTGAGATTGCCGTACGCAAATTTGATGTGCCGGC
Source organism: Pseudomonadota bacterium (assembly GCA_021793095.1). GTDB lineage: Bacteria > Pseudomonadota > Gammaproteobacteria > Burkholderiales > Burkholderiaceae_B > Paenalcaligenes. The sequence goes on along the minus strand of JAJYTK010000123.1, from coordinate 2,787 downwards.
TGAATTCTCTGCAGATGCCCTCAAGCAAGCACAATCACTGCCTCGAGAAGTACGCCCTCAGGACTTTAAAGGGCGCGTTGATTTACGCGAGGTCCCTTTTATTACCATTGATGGTGAGGACGCGCGTGATTTTGATGATGCCATTTATATCCAAGAGGTTGATATTGGCAGGGGCAAGCGCTATCGGCCGGGTTGGCGATTACTGGTGGCGATTTCTGATGTGAGTCATTACGTCAAACCCAAAGACCCCATTGATACTGATGCACTTGCGCGGGGTACCAGTGTCTATTTCCCACGTCGTGTCATTCCTATGTTGCCCGAAGAGCTGTCCAATGGGATTTGCTCCTTAAACCCCCATGTGGATCGCTTGGTGCTCGTTTGCGATATGGTTATCCCCGCAGATGGGGCGCGCAAAGGGGTCGTGACGGCCTATCAGTTTTATCCGGCCGTGATACGCTCGTGGGCTCGGACCACCTACACTCAGGTTTGGGAGGCATTACAACAGCCTGAGGGGCCAGCAGCAAAGCAGCTGGGCGACGTGTTGCCCGTTGTGGAAACGGCTTATGAGCTTTATCAGGCGCTGTCAGAGCAGCGCCGCGAACGAGGTGGGATCGAGTTCGATACAGTAGAAACCCAGATTATTTATAACGAGCTAGGCCGTATTGAGCGCATTGAACCATTGGTTCGCAATGATGCACATCGTTTGATCGAAGAGTTTATGCTGGCGGCCAACACCTCGGCGGCAGATTTTATTGCGCGTAATAAACGCAAAGCGCTCTACCGTGTCCATGAGGGGCCGACCCCTGAAAAACTCGAGGCTTTGCGTAGCTTTTTGAAAACATTAGGGTTGCATTTGGGAGGCGGTGAAGAGCCGACTTACCACGATTATGCGCGGCTCATACAGGTGGCACGTAGTCGAGAGGACTTTGAGATCATTCAGACGATGATTTTGCGTTCGATGCAACAAGCGATTTACAGTCCTGAAAATAGCGGGCATTTTGGTTTGGCATACGAACGCTATATGCATTTCACCGCACCCATACGCCGCTATCCTGATTTGCTCACCCACCGTATGATTCACGCCATATTAAAGTCAAAACGCTATGTCCCTCATATCGATTTAGACTTTGATACCACTGAGTTAACCAAAAAAGAATATGAGCAGGCAGTATGGGAGCAGTTAGGCGCAGTGCTTTCAGCAAGAGAGCGCCGAGCCGATGATGCTTCTTATGATGTGTTGGCTTGGCTCAAATGTTATTTTGCCCAAGAGCATATTGGCGAGGTGTTCAGTGGTCGGATTACGGGCGTTACCCAGTTTGGTATCTTTGTCACGTTAGAAAGTCTTTATATCGAAGGGCTGGTGCATATATCAGAGCTGGGCACTGACTATTTTATATTTAATGAGGCCACGCATGAATTAGTGGGCGAGCGGACTGGGATTCGCTATCGCTTGACCGATCAAGTCCATGTGCAAATTGCCAACGTGAGCCTAGAGGAACGGCAAATAGACTTTCATTTGGTTGAGGGGGCAGGGGTGTCGCCCAACCGACCTGACGCACCTGTGGCCAGTCGCGCGATGCGCAAGGCAGCAACCGCTAAACCAGCATCTGCCCCTTCGCGACGCCAAGGCCGCAAGCGCAAAACTCCTCGAATATCTAAACGTAGCGGAAAAAGAAACTAACTCATGGCCACTCAAATTTTGCTTGGTTTTCATGCGGTGCGTGCACGTATGCAGCAGGCACCCGATACTCTCGTGCAAGTTTTTTACGATGCAAAGCGTCGAGATAGGCGCAAACAGCAACTGATTGATCTTTTGCAACAAGCCAAAGTGAAAATCGTCCCAACGGATAAGGCCGAACTTGATAGGCACGCCCAAGGCGGTCGACATCAAGGAATTGTTGCCATCGCACGACAATTAGCCCTGGCAACAGATGTCTTTACTTTGCTTGACGAATTGGCTGAAAAAGAAGTTTTGCCTTTTTTATTGATATTAGACGGGGTCACCGATCCCCATAATTTGGGGGCTTGTCTGCGGACAGCGGATGCGGCCGGTGTGCATGCGGTCATTGCACCTAAAGACCGTGCCGTGGGCCTGACTCAGGTGGTGCGCCGCGTTGCCTGTGGTGCCGCTGAAACGGTGCCCTATATTCAGGTAACCAATTTAGCGCGCACGATGCGCGCGCTTAAAGAGCGTGAAATATGGCTCTATGGGACAGATGACCAAGCTGATCTCGGGCTGCATTCAGTCGATCTCAAAGGCCAGGCAATGGCATGGGTGATGGGCGCAGAAGGAGAAGGATTGCGTCGATTGACCAAAGAAACCTGCGACGCACTGGTAAAAATCCCGATGTGTGGTCAGGTGGAAAGTTTGAATGTCAGTGTGGCGACGGCGCTCTGCCTTTATGAGCGAGTCCGCCAACAGCAATAGGTCTCGCTAAAGACCGTACTCGGTATTAAATAATACTCCATTGTTATAACGCACTATGCTAATAATGCATGGTGTGTGAGTATTTTTACGTCAAAAATAAACAAACTAGGGAAAATAATGGGAAAAGAACAGACCAGCACCCGTATCCTTCATCATGATAGACGCCAAGGCACCGAGGCCGGTGCAGTACACCAGCCTATTCATGTCAGCGCCGAGTTTGCTTATGCACAGGCGCAAGACTTAATCGATGTATTTCAAGGTAAGCCTGGCTTTACCTATGCGCGACAGGCCACGCCCTCTACTGCTCGGTTAGAGCAATTAATTAATGAAATAGAAGGGGGCGTTGGGACCATTTAGAT
>JAJYTK010000122.1 GCA_021793095.1 Pseudomonadota bacterium | reverse complement strand
ATGCTGGCCCCTTCGCTATTACTGATCTCAGGATGGTAAGATAGGGCAGCGCGCTCGGCCCGTAGTGCCCATTGGGTGGCCTGTTCGGGGCTCAATGGCCAGGGCCGATACAACGCCAGATCAGGGTATTGATAGGCCAAATCTTCATCATCTGGCAGTCCTGCTGCGGGGTCCTCAGCGGTAAAACGCGCGATGTGCCACGCTGCAGCGACTGTTTCACGTAGGGCTTGCGGGGTAAAATCAGCCGTCGATGCAGCACCACGCTTTTGGCCATCAAAAACGGTAATACTGAGCGAACGCTCACGCGCCTGCTCCACGTTTTCTGTTTTTTGTTTGCGCACGGAAACAGACAAACCACGATTTTCGGAAACCTGCGCGACCGCATCGGTGGCACCGAGCTTTTTAGCTTCGGCCAGCGCGTCTTGTACCAGCTGAGAAAAAAAGTGCTGATTTGCAGAAATAGGCAAATTAGAAATCATTACATCACTCATAAAAACTCTATGTATGAGACCCGAATCACCCCGCAACCGCTAAAACGGCCCGTTGACCAAGCAAATATGATAAAACGCAATTGTGCGCTAACACACAGTCTAACCTTAAACACAGCAATGAGGGGAAATCAACAATGAGTGAACTACTGGAATGCATTGAACTCAACCCGGAAAAGGAAGCCCGTTATGCCGTTATTTGGCTGCACGGATTGGGGGCCGATGGCAATGACTTTGTCCCTATCGTGCCCGAATTAGGCCTAGACGATTTGAACATCCGTTTTGTTTTCCCCCACGCACCGGTACAACCCGTCACTGTGAATGCAGGCATGCCCATGCGGTCTTGGTATGACATCTATGTCACCGATCTGGTCCGCCGTGAGGACGCCAAGGGACTGCGTGAGTCTCAAGCACGGGTAGAGGCGCTTATCCGGCGTGAGATTGAGCAGGGCATCCCCAGCGAGCGCATTGTATTGGCAGGCTTTTCCCAAGGTTGTGCCATGACTTTGCAGACTGGATTGCGTTGGCCCGAGCGTCTGGCCGGGCTGGTCTGTCTATCAGGCTATCTGCCCTTAGCCGAGGTCATCGACAAAGAGCGCCATGCAGCTAACCAGGACACCCCTATTTTTATGGCGCATGGCACCCAAGACCCCGTTGTGCCTCTGCAACGCGGTGAAAACACCCGCAAATTGTTAGAAAAAATGGGCTATGACGTCGAATGGCATACCTATCCGATGCCGCATTCAGTCCACCCCCATGAGGTCAGAGACATTGCTAAATTTTTGCGCCAAATCCTGACGGCCCAACCATAGCCTACAGCCCGCTGACTCTTGAAAGTTTTTTAGTACCGTATTTTATTGACCAGTCATTCAGTTTTTATGAATTCAGAAACCATAGTCCGCACCCGTTTTGCCCCCTCGCCAACTGGTGATCTACACCTTGGTGGCGCCCGTACGGCCCTTTTTTCATGGGCCTTTGCGCGCCACCACCAAGGAAAATTTGTCTTGCGTATCGAGGATACTGACCGCGAACGTTCCACCCCCGAGGCTGTTCAAATTATCCTGGACGGCATGCAGTGGCTCGGCCTCGAGGCCGATGAAGGGCCTTTTTACCAAAGCCAGCGTATCGAACGCCACCAAGAGGTCATCCAAAAAATGCTGGATGAAGGGACGGCTTATTATTGCTATAGCACCCCAGAAGAGGTCGAGGCGATGCGTGAACGCGCCCGTGCCCAGGGACTCAAGCCCCGCTACGATGGCACTTGGCGTCCTGAGCCCGGTAAAACGCTGCCCGAAATCCCCGCTGACAGACAACCCGTTGTCCGCTTTAAAAGCCCACAAACAGGTGCCACCACCTGGGATGACTTGGTCAAAGGCCCTATTTCCATCCCCAACGACGAGCTTGATGATCTCGTCATTGCACGCTCGGATGGCACGCCCACCTATAACTTTTGCGTGGTGGTGGATGATTGGGATATGAAAATCACTCACGTGATCCGCGGGGATGACCATGTCAACAATACAGCCCGTCAAATCACTTTGCTCGAGGCTTTGGGGGCTGAGCTCCCCGCCTATGGTCATGTCCCCATGATTTTGGGCCCAGATGGTGAAAAACTCTCAAAACGCCATGGGGCGGTCAGCATCCTAGAATATGATGAGCAGGGCTTTTTACCCGAGGCCATGGTGAATTATTTGGCGCGCCTGGGCTGGAGTCATGGCGATGCCGAGCTCTTTAGCCGTGCAGAGTTTATTGACTGGTTTAATACCCGCAACCTGAGCCGTTCACCGGCGCAATGGGATCCCAAAAAACTGCGCTGGGTCAATGCTCACTACATCAAAGAAAGCACCAATGAGCGGTTGGCTGAGCTCGTCGCCCCCCGCATCGAGGCGCGCGGCGGCCAGCCTGAGCTAGTGGATTTACCCGCCGTCATGGAACTGCTCAAAAGCCGTGCTGAAACCCTCAATGAGCTCGCAGATGGGGCGCTGCTGTTCTGTCACCAAGAAATGCCCGCCATTGACCCCGAGCTCAAAGAACAAGTCCTCACCCCTGAGGCCAAACAACTGCTGCACGACTTTAACCAGCGCGCCCAAGCCCTAGAGGAGTGGAGCGTAGATGCAATTAGCGCCACCATCAAAGAGGTACTCAAAGCGCAGGGCGCGCGGATGCCCCAATTGGGGATCCCCATGCGTGTGGCCGTGACAGGACAGCGCCAGACCCCGGCCATCGATGCCGTGCTGTTTCTGTTGGGTCGCGATCGTGTGCTGGCCCGCTTAGAGCAAAGCCTGGCAAATTAAAAGGGCAGGCGATAGCCAGGTGAGGTCCGCTGGGTCGCATACTGCTGCCCAGCCTCGGACTCGAGGAGCAGCTCGTCCTCATCGACAGACACGATGCGGTAGCGATTGGTATAAATAGGATCGTCTATATCCACGACCATCCCGTTGGATTTATGGGTCTGCAAGACGATGTGATCCCCATCGAGATGCCAGCAACCACTCTCGTTGATGCCCTGCGATGGCTGCTTGGGGCGTTTGAGTTGTTCGGTAAATAGCATGCTGCCATCGGCCTTGAGGGTAAACAACGTCCGCAGCTCGCCAGTCACGCCTTTTTCTTTGCGTTTATTGAGCCAATTGCCCACTGCGGGCGCATCCGCAGCGGGCGCGGTGCACTCATCGGGGATGGCCGTTTGCGCGGTCGCATCCTGTTTTTCCTGCACCGGCATAGAGCAAGCAGTAATCAATAACCCCATGCCCAGGGTAGCCCCCAAGGTCATGAGCCGTTTGCAAGACTGAGAAATTGGCATACCAAGCATAGTTTTCCTTACACAATGGTGATTGTGTGAACACAGTGTGGCGTCTGACGCCCCTATATTTACCCTTATATTATCCTGTCCAGCAGGCAAGTGACATCAAAACATAAGCAAAAGCAAAATAAATATTTCTGTCCTTACCCCCTCACCGTCGCAAAAACCATACCACAATTTGGTAAACTACCCAGTATGCTCGTTGAGAGGCGCCTAGCATTCAGCCGACACGGGCTTTATTTGTGTTCATCTTTTTACAAAAAGGAACCTCAATCATGGCATCTGCCCATAATCCACACCCTGATTCCACGGTATATCCAGAGGATAGCAATACTGATCAGGCCCCTTATGTAAAGACCACCCCCAACCCCGAGGGCTCTTGGCCCTACCCCACACATCCCACTGAGGAAACCGACTAGGCATTATTAGGCTATAGACTATGGGCATTACCGTGACGATTTTGAGTTTGATTATTCGACTAATCGGATTTGTTTTTATACTGCGCGCCTGGTTTTACGCCTCACGCATTCCACCCTTTAACCCTTTTTCTCAGACCATTTACCGCTTTACTGATTGGGCCAGCCTACCCATGCAGCGTTTGATTGCACCGCGTGGCCAATTTGACTGGCCCAGTATCATCGTTGTCTGGATCGCCGCCTTTTTATATTTATTGACGCTGTTTAATTTTCAGCTCTTTAATCCATTAGGCCAAATTATCGCTGCCCTACTGACCGGGGTCGAGTGGTGGTTAAATACGATGTTTTGGGCCATTATTATTCAAGCACTGCTTTCTTGGATTAACCCGGCGGCCCCTATTGCGCCCTTGCTCAATGCACTCACTGCACCCATTTTGAACCCCATCCGCAGTCGGATGCCCAGCACAGGCGCCATCGATTTTTCCCCCCTCATTGTTTTGATCATCACCCAGGTGCTCATTGTGGTGATCAATAACATCAATAGAAATATTTTGTTTAGTGATTTGCTGACATTTTAATGGGCCTACTGGGCCAACTGGGCTTGCGATCTGGCAGTGACACCACATCGGCAGCCCGCATCA
>JAJYTK010000121.1 GCA_021793095.1 Pseudomonadota bacterium | reverse complement strand
GCATATTGCGTAATAAGAAATCGGATAACTCGGGGGCCCCTAACCCCCCTGCCTGAAAGGCCGCATAAGCTTCGTCACAATTGGGGATGGTGATGGGCACTAACGTCGCTCCAGCCTGCTCAAGTGCGCGCATGGCCTGCTCGACCTGTTCGGCAATAGACGCATCGACCCCGTCCCAAAAGAAGTTTTCGGGCACCCCCAAACGCACCCCTGCCAACCCGTGCAAGCGCGGCACGCGCACAGGGCGGTTTTGCAGCTGGGATTCGATCGCCTCGAAACCAAAAATGAGGTCTGTGATGGTGCGGGCTAATAAGCCAGGGGTATCCAAAGTGGTTGACAAGGGGACGGTATGGTCCTTGGGCCAACGACCCTCGGTGGTTTTTAGGGCCGTGGTCCCGGTGAAAGAGGCAGGTATACGTACCGAACCGGCCGTATCTGTGCCCAGTGCCAACCAAGCAGAACCCTGACAAAGCGAGACCCCCGCACCCGAACTAGAGCCACCAGGAATACGATGTACCTGTGTGTCCCAAGGATTTCTAGGGGTCCCCCAATGGCCATTCATGCCAATACCGCCAAAAGCAAATTCAACGGTATGGGATTTGCCTGTAATGGGGCTAAGCTGGTCGATAAAAGCCTGTACGAGTCGACCGGCCTGAGAAAATTGCTCGGGCAGCGCAGCCGACGAACCTGCAAAAGTAGGCAAGCCCGGTACGCCAAATAAATCTTTGACTGAGGTGGGGATGCCCATCAGCGGGCCCAGATCATAATTGCCCTTGAGCAGGGTATCGGCAGCCTTGGCGACCTCTAGAGCGCGCGCTCCGTCCCAGGTCTTGTAGGCATTGAGAGCAGTCTCGCTGCGCTCGTAATGGGCAATGCATGATTCCATCAACTGCTGTGCCGTGAGCGCACCACCACGCAGCCGCTGCGCAATGGTGGGCAAATCAAGTGTGTGTAGGTTATCCATCGTTTCCAGTGTGTTTGTAAAGCCAAATCCACTCGGCCCACGAGGCGCAGATACCCTGCGTAGGGCAAAATGTTTGTGCCCGTCATCGATACCTCATGGCGGGAAATGACATTGGATTGAAGATATTTAGTTTTCGTTTTTTATCATTTCCATATGTTATAAGCCAAATAAAAAATATCGGCAACAGGCACAAATCATACTATCTTTTTTGTTAATTATTTGCTTGGTCCTTGGAACTCGGCATGCTGAACTCTGCGCCCTTGCCAATGCTCTCGGGCCAGCGCTGCATGATGGACTTTTGACGTGTATAAAAGAGGATGCCGTGTTCACCGTAGGCATTGAGATCACCGAAAAGGCTGGCCTTCCACCCGCCAAAACCATGCCAAGCTAGGGGCACTGGGATGGGCACGTTGATCCCAACCATACCGACCTCGATGCGACGCCCAAACTCGCGAGCGATGTTGCCATCACGGGTATAGCATGCCACCCCATTGGCAAATGTATGACTATTCACTAATTCTACGGCTTCTGCAAAATCAGCCACACGCACACAGGCGAGGACTGGGCCAAAGATTTCCTCTTGGTAAATCTTCATGTCTGTGCGCACATGATCAAATAAGGTGGGCCCGACAAAGAATCCTTGCTCATGCCCGGGCACCGAACATCCCCGCCCATCCACAATGAGGCTGGCCCCCTCGTCTACCCCCGACTGAATATAGGACTCTATACGCTCCCGCGCCTGGGCAGTAATGACAGGCCCCATTTCTGAGCGCGTATCCATGCCATCACCCACCGTGACTTGGCGGGCCCGCTCAGCTAAGCGCTCGACCACTTTATCGGCACTATCGCCGACCAATACCGCCACAGAAATGGCCATGCAGCGCTCACCTGCCGAACCATAAGCAGCGCCAATTAACCCATCGACCACCTGATCGATGTCGGCATCGGGCATCACCACCATATGGTTTTTGGCCCCGCCCAGTGCTTGCACACGCTTGCCGTGCTGGGCACCTGTGGCGTAAATATATTGTGCAATGGGGGTGGACCCCACAAAACTCACTGCCTTGACCTCGGGATGCTCGAGCAGCACATCGACTGCGACTTTGTCCCCCTGGACCACATTAAATACCCCTTTGGGCAGGCCTGCCTGCTCGAGCAAACGTGCCATAAATAAAGCGGCACTAGGATCCCGCTCGCTAGGCTTTAATATAAAAGTATTACCTGCCATCAATGCCAGAGGAAACATCCAGCAAGGCACCATGCAGGGAAAATTAAAGGGGGTGATGCCTGCTACAACCCCCAGGGGCTGCCGAATCACCCAATTATCCAGATTAGAGGCCACTTGATCGCTAAAACCGCTTTTCAGTAATTGAGGCGCGCCGCATGCAAATTCAACAATCTCGATGCCCCGCATCACCTCACCCTGAGCATCACTAAAGACCTTGCCATGTTCAGCGGTGATAATGGCTGCTAATTCGTCTTGATGTTGATAAAGCAGCTCTAAAAAACGAAACATAATTCGAGCTCGGCGAATAGGTGGCGTATCGGCCCAAGCAGGAAAAGCCCGCTGCGCGGCCTCAATCGCCAGTACAACATCTGCGGGCTCGGCCAACACCACCGAACGCGTCTGCTGCCCGGTCGCCGGATTAAACACTGCTTGCTGGCGTTGAGCGGCGCCTAAACTCTCGGTGCCATTAATAAAATGGCCCACAGTCTCAGGGCTGGTATAGGGTTTCATGTGATGTCTCCAATGCGTGTTTACAAAAAAATCGCCTCAAATACAAAGGCCATCGGCTCAACCAATCGCTGGTGAAATGCAAATCCATTGAAAAAACCAATGGGGAAATTCATTTTCCCAGCTTACCGTTTAGTTTAGTCAAGCAAAAAAACCCTGCATAGCCTAAAATCCTAGATTGTTTGTGCAATTAATTAAACAATCATCTTATGGAACGCAATAAAACTGAGCGGCTTTGGACCCATTTACATAGCCTGATCATCCTGTCGCAACAAGGCAGTTTTACCGCCGCCGCTAAACGGTTGAATATCAGCAAGGCTACGGTCAGTCTGCGCATTACAGAACTTGAGAAAAGCCTCGGGGTCAAATTGGTCCATCGCACCACACGCTCCATTCAATTAACTGATGCGGGGCAGCAGCTGGTCAAACAAACCCAAGGGGCCTATCAGCACATTAATAGTGAGCTTAAAAATATTGAAAGCCATGCGCACCATCCGCGGGGGCTCCTGCGGGTCACTGCACCCGTGGCGCTGACGCAGCAATACCTCATCCCCGCTTTACCGGATTTTTTGCGTCGTTATCCAGAAATACACATTGAGCTCGAAGCCGAGGACCGCATCCATTCACTGAGCTCTGAAGGCTTTGATTTAGCCGTGCGTCACACCAAAGAGGTGTCAGACACTTTGGTGGCTTGGCAGCTTACAGAAACCTACCCTTTGCTGGTGGCCAGCCCCACTTATTTAAAGCAACACGCGGCCATCGAACACCCTTCTGATTTGCACCAGCATGATTTATTGCACTATCCACGCCAAAAAAATACCAGCAGCCGTTGGTCTTTTGTTCCTCTCGATGATCATGACCAAGAACCCGTGAGCATCCCTATTCAACCGCGCTTTGCCATTAATAACAGCCAGATGCTGGCGGAGATGGCCAAGGCCGATTTAGGGATTGCCTTGGTTCCAGACTTTAGTGCTCAGTCGGGGCTCAAGCAGGGCAGCCTGCGCCCAGTGCTACCGCACTGGCAGGTGCTGGGGCATTTTGGTACCGCTATTTATGCCGTGCGCCCTTACGCGGCCCGTACCCCTCAATCGGTCCACCTATTGGTGCAGTTTTTACGTCAATTGTTTAGTGAGCAAGGGTTTGCACAGATCAGGAAAAAGCCGCCGCTGCCCGACTCAGCCGATCATTGACCCCTGCCCAAGCGAGGTCCTGAGGTGGGCGTTCAAACCACAGGGCATCAAACCCGCGCCGGTCTAGACGCCGCAGTGTGGCGTACAACTGGCTCGCGTAGGGGCTGGGTTCAGCAGGCATGGCCTCATAATGGATTAACTGCGATGTTGCCGAGCTGAGTGCCTGCGCCGTCCGCTTGGTGTCGTTGTCTGAGTGCTCATTAAGAGCCCCACAGCTGACGATGGCGATGGATTGATTATTATTTTCTTTTAACAGCGTCGACAGAGCATCGCGCTCAAATAAATATAAAGGGGTGCGCGGAGCATAATGGGCTTTCAGGCTGCCCGAGACGCGAGGTACAGGTGGATGGACAGACGTCGCCTGCGCAGCGGCAGTCAGCGCCCCCTGCTGTACAGACTCGCCCAACACCCGCTCAATATCGCTTGCTTGGATATGGCCGGGGCGCAAAATACGCACCCCTGTATCTGGAGCGCTCACATCCACAAT
>JAJYTK010000120.1 GCA_021793095.1 Pseudomonadota bacterium | reverse complement strand
TAAAGAGCTGCCCTATGCTGAGGATGACTTTGTACCCGTCACGGTACTTAACAACTACCCTCACTGGCTGATCGTGAAAAACGATGATCGCTTTGAAGATTTTGAAGCCTTTAAACAATATATCGTCGAGCACCCGGGCGAGGTTTCAATCAGCATTAATACCATTGGCGGTGCGGCCCACCTGGCCTTAGAAAAATGGCGGCAAGAAAATGATTTTGATTTCGAAATTATCCCGTACCGTGGTTCTCCTCCTGCGGTCCAAGATCTGATTGCAGGCGTCACCGACGCACATATTGATGTTGCGGGCTCCTCTATTTCCCATGCGCGCAACGAGGCCGTCAACCCACTCGCCGTGTTGCAAGATACCCCTCTAGACGAGTTTCCTGAGGCTGCCACACAAAGCTTTGACAATGAAAAAGATTTTGTCATCCGCTCAAATCTGTCCGTAGTCGCCAAAAAAGGGACGCCGGATGAGATTTTGCAAAAGGTCTATGACATCATCAAACAAGGCGCCACCAGCGAAGAATTTGTCAACACCCTAGATACCTTGGCTTATGAGGCGGTGCTGATGGAGCCCGCCGAGGCCAAAGAATTTATCCAGTCCGAGACTCAGCGCTATTACGATTTAGTCGAGCTCTCTGGCTTGGAAAAGCAATAAAAAAATAACAACCAAGACGCATTTGTCTCCTGTTGCCCAGCCGAGTGCTGGGCTTTTTTTTGCTAAGATGTCATGAGGCATCAACGCATCATTGCGCTCGGCCGCCCGCTATCGTTAGCAAACCCTCCAGATAGCTACTAATAATGCTGCTTTCTAAACTAAACGGGCTACGTCTTTATGGAACTCCACCGCCGCCTGCTGTTTTTACTCACCCCACCCATCATCACACTCATCGGCCACTTGTATGTGGCGCAGCGTTTGAGTTCTGCTTGGACTCATCCAGTTTGGAAAACCTCCTGCTGGGTCGGTGTGCTGTTGATGTATGTCGGTATTACGGCCGGTTTTTTGATTCGCCATGATCACAGCACCCCCTTTAATGATCGGGTGTCTTGGATTGCTTTTACTCTGCTGGGTCTATTTTCATGGTTATTTGTGCTGACCCTAATACGTGATGTGGCCATGTTGGGTCTGGGGTTAGCAGATGTTTGGTCCCGATTTGGTCCAGACACCGGCTTAGTATTTAAGCGCTATAGTGCTTTCTTTATCTTGGCCGTGAGTCTCATCGCCACCTTAATAGGCTTTTTTAATGCCCGTAGCACTCCCCACATCGTCAATGTGGACATCACTATTCCCGATCTGCCCCCCGAGCTCAAAGGATTTACCCTAACGCAAATTACTGATTTACATGTAGGCCCCACCATCAAAAAAGATTTTGTGCGCCGCGTGGTGGATACAGCTAACGATCTAAACAGTGATGTGATTGTGCTCACGGGTGATTTAATTGATGGCGATGTTGAGGGGTTGCGCCCACATACCCAGCTGCTGGCTGAGCTGAGCGCCCCATTAGGGGTTTATGCGGTGACCGGTAATCACGAGTATTACTCCGGCGCGCCGCGCTGGATCGCTGAATACGAACGCCTGGGCATGCGTGTGCTACAAAATGAGCATGTGGTGCTGCCCTATCAGCAGGGGCAATTATTATTGGCTGGGGTCAATGATTATGACGCTGGTCGCTTTGACAGTGCCTGGGCCTCTGACCCGCACGCCGCGATCCACGGTGCTCCTGACGACGTAGGGGCAAAAATCCTATTGGCGCATCAGCCCCGCAGCATGCAAGAGGCGGCCGCAGCGGGTTTTGATCTGCAAATTTCAGGCCACACCCATGGCGGGCAATTTTGGCCCTGGGGCTATTTTGTACGACTGCAACAGCCCTTTGTCGCTGGACTCGATCACTATGAAGACCTACAGATCTACACCAGCCAAGGGACGGGATATTGGGGCCCACCCATGCGGGTAGGCGCCCGTTCTGAGATCACGCGCATCCGCCTTAAGTAATCCATTAAATAATGCGAATAGCCACAGCGGATGCCACCCAAGCGAATCCCTATTTGAGCCAGTTGTTTTGGGCCTCGTCTAACACCCCACGGGTATCCATCAAATCCCAAGCAAAGCGCATGACGCGTGTGAAGTCAGCATCATCGGTGGGCAATAAAAAGCCCAGCTCATCCTGTGGCGTCAGCGGGTCATCCACGAACAACGCAGCCAAGCGGTCATCCTCATTGGCATAATGCAACGCCTCAAAGGTCTCGGTAATCATGATGTCCCCTTTGCCCTCAGCGATCAGGCCGGGGATCTCAGCATTATGCTCATGGGTAGAGACCTCGGCCTCGGTGAGGTTGTCTAATACAAATTGCTCATTGGTCCCACCTGGATTTTTAATCACATGCACACTGGGCTGGTTTAAATCCTCGAGGCTTTTGTATTTATCGGCCTCCGATTTGCGGGCCAGAGCGACCTTGCCAAAGGGGGCATAGCCAGGGAGCATATCGACCTGCCCCAAGCGGGCAGCCGTACGGGTGATTCCCCCCACCGCCACATCAAATTTGTCTGCCTGCAGGTCGTCCAGTAAATCAGGCCAGCTGGTCGGCACATATTCAATGCTGAGGTTAAGCCCATCGGCCATGGCCTCAATCACATCAATGTCATGTCCCTCGTACTCCCCGTCGTCATTTTTAATGGCAAAGGGTCGATAATCACCGGGGGTCCCCACTCGAATCACCTGCTCATCCATAATTTGATCCAAACGGGGGCCTGCGTGTGCTGCCGTGGCCACCCCAAATGACACCGCCAGGCCAGTCAAAAAACCCACAGCTTTTTTCATGGAATGTCTCCTAAATTTGTTTTTAATCAAGCGTGTTAAGACTGCCGTTTTGCGATCAGAGTCGCAAACTGCAGTTGTGCGCCATTATGCATGGTACCGAGGTCCTCATTGTATTTGATAATTTCCCAACCCTCATAAGCTGCTTTGAGCTGCCCCTCTTTGAATGTAAAAGGAAAAGGCATCGGGCAAGGATATTGGGCGGTATCCATGGCGCAAACGATGACATTATAGCCACCTTGGCGCGTATGTTCTTGCATATTGGCGATCACCTCTGCAACGGTGGCTGGATTGAGAAACATCAACGTCACTGTACAGCCAATGAAATCGTACATTTCACTGAGGTTGGCATCTTGTATATCGTAGACTTGAGCATTGAGATGACTCAAATTTTCTGCCTCGGCAATATCACGCAGCATCTGGATGGCTGTGGGGTTATTATCCACTGCGGTGACCTCAAAACCTTGTTGCGCTAAAAACAGCGCATTGCGCCCATTTGAGCAGCCCATCTCGAGGGCCTTGCCCACAGGTGCCAGACCTACCGCTGCCACAATTTCGCTATGGGCTGGGTTCAAACCATATTTTTCATTTAAATTTTCAGACATCAGAGACTCCTAGTGACACAAGCACTGCAAGTTTAGGACAACGCTGCCTGGCGGCACTCGATTCCCATGCAATGATTATGACAACTGTGCATGATTACTGCTATAGTGTGCTTTTTGAGGAATGATTATGAGAACTATTCGCAATACCATCCTGTCATCAATCATGGGCCCTGCCCTACTGGCCATTGGCCTGACTGCTGTCCACGCCAATACCTTTGAACTTGAACATAATGCCGGCACGCTACGCTTAGACGAGACGCCTCAAAAGATTGTCAGTTTTGAGCTCTCTCATCTAGATACACTCAACGCGCTGGGCATCGATCCTGTTGGAGTCCCCCAATCAGCTTATGCGGGGACATTAAAAAAGTTTAATCAAAGCCCGGTGGTGGGGACTTTATTCGAACCCGATTATGATTCTTTAAAACAATTACAACCTGACTTGATTATCGCTGGTGGGCGCTCGGGCCCGGCGATCCCCAAGCTCTCGGAAATCGCACCTACAGTGAGTTTTACCACTGACCCAAATGATTTCCTCAATAGTGTTGAACAATCCACCCTGCAGTTGGCCCGCGCCTTTAATAAGACTGACGAGGCCACTCAACACCTCGAGCAGTTAGAACAGCAAATTGCAGCGCTCTATGAAATTAACTCTGACAAAACTGGGGTGCTGTTATTTACTATTAACGGCCGCCTCATCCCACATGCCCCGGGTGATCGCTTTGGCTATGTGTATGAGTTAACAGGGTTGCAATCGGTACTGCCGGAACGTAATACCGCCGAGCTGACACAGCCTCGTCCTGAGCCGGGCAGCGCCGAAGCCGAGGCAGCAGCCATCAAAAATGCGACGGAGCTCAATGCCATTGCCCAAGCGGATCCTGACTGGATCATCATGCTGGATCGCGGGGCCATTAATAACGGCGAAAAAACTGCCGCAGAAACTTTGGCCGCGCATGACACCTTGAGCCAAACCCAGGT
>JAJYTK010000119.1 GCA_021793095.1 Pseudomonadota bacterium | reverse complement strand
ATTGGCCCTCATTTGAGCTAACTCAATCTAATGGAGCCAAACGTGCCAGGCCATCGGGCAACATGGTTGAAATATAAATACACCCCTGTTGATCGGTGGCCATTCCATGCCCGTACACAGCATTAACGCGGCAACGCCCCAGTAGCCCTCCCTCTAATGAAAAAAGCAGTAATGCGGCCGTCTGATCACTGACCAACAAACCAAAATCACGATAAGGAGCAATGGCCATGGGCTTATACATGCGGTTGATTGCAAAAGCAAAACTACGATCTTTAGCGTTAAAAACCTGCACCCTACTGTTTTCCCGGTCGGCCACATATAAGTGCTCATTGGCATGCACCAACATATGGGGCACACTAAATTGCCCTTCACCCCTACCGTGTTCGCCTATAGAGTCTATAAACTCTAAATGTTGGTCAAAGCGATGCACACAAGCATTGCCATAGCCATCACTCACCCACAAAGTGTCATCGGCAAAAATGGCATGCGTGGGGTGATTAAATGGCGCCTGCCAACGAGGCTCATCAGCCGCGCCCAGATGCTGCAATAACCTGCCCTCTAAATCTACTCCAAAAATCTGGTGGCCATCTAAATCTGTGACCCATAAGCGCTGTTGCTGATCAATGGAAATATGATGCGGACAAATCATACCCTCAATAGAAAAAGAGCGAAGCAGCCCCCCTTGGGAATCAAAAATTCGGATATGAGGGGCTTGTCGACACGCCACTACTATTTCATTTTCATTGGTCACCGCGACGGTGCTGATGCCGGGGACTGCCGCCGCATCCAGCCACTGCCACTGCACGGCAAAACGCTGATCCCCCAATAAGAGAACGGTATGTTGGTTCACCATGATGCTCCAATATTTAAATTATGTGCCATAGTATCATCACTATTGCATTTATTTATGAAAAAGACGTCCTGAACAAGCCAGTGCATTGCTATACTGACCCGAGCACCTAGCCAAAATAAACGGAGACAACAAATATGTTTCGCTATACAAAAAAAATACTGCTGCCTTTGGCCGCAGGCCTATTGCCTTTTGCATTATCCCACGCCCAATCTGAAACAGCCCCAGCATTTAGCGACCCGACTTATGTCATTGTGGGCTACGCGCCGGGGGGTGCCTCGGATCGCGCAGCGCGCTTTGTCTCAGAACAACTACAGGATGTTTTGGATGTCACCGTAATCGTTGAAAACAAAACAGGAGCCGGTGGACGCATTGCCGCCCAGTACACCAAAAATCAACCGCCCGAAAGAGATACCCTCATGATCGGGAACCCAGCCGTCATGGTCGTCGCCCCAATGGTTTTCAACGAACTTAACTATGACCCTTTAAATGATTTTACCCCAGTTGCGGGCGTGACGGACTATACCTTTGGGGTCGCAGTGGCCGCAGACAGCCCTTGGGAGTCACTGGATGATTTATTAGCATGGGGCAAAGAAAACCCTGATGAATTCAATATCGCCGTCCCTGCTTATGGCAGCCTACCGCATTTCTTTGCCTTGATGTTAGCCGAACAAGCTGGCGTCGACGCCGAGGCCGTTGGCTATAGAGGCTCTGCCCCAGCGCTTAATGATCTCATGGGCGGGGAAATCCCGGTTGGCATAGACACCATAGACATCCTGACCACACATCACGGTGATCGCTTACGCATACTGGCCACATCAGGGGATCAGGCAGATGAAAAATTACCCGACGTCCCAACCTTTAAGGACAGCGGTCTAAACCTCAGCGCCTCGGGATGGAACACCCTCTTTGCGCCCAGCAGCATGGATGCGGACAAGGTCACTTATCTAGGCGAACAGATCAAAGAGATCATGAGCCGCCCAGAAATGCAGCAACGGTTTTACGATAGTGACCTCCCACCGGTGCAAATGAATAGTGACGAGGCCAAGGCTGAGATCCAACAATTTACCGAACAATGGGCGCCAATTATTGAAGCCTCAGGTTACCAAGTGGATCAATAAATTTTTTCACAGAGGTCTAGGTGCACCGCTTAGATTCGCGCACTTAGACCTCACAGGTAGACAGTCAACGCTACCCGCACTTTATACAAACCACCAGCAAACCCCATGTCTGAAATTAAAAATATTTTATTTATCATGGCAGACCAATTGCGGGCCGATCACCTGGCCTGCTACGGTCACCCCTATATAAAAACACCTAACCTCGATGCGCTGGCCAAACGTGGCGTGAGGTTTAAGCAGGCCTTTGTCAACTCAGGGGTCTGCGGCCCCTCACGCATGAGCTTTTACACGGGCCGTTACCCTTCAACCCATGGGGCGACCTGGAATCGCGTGCCTCTTTCCATCGGGGAAATCACCATGGGAGAATACCTAAAGGCTAAGCACCTGGATCTGGCGTTGGCTGGAAAAACACATGTACTGCCCGATAGCCAAGGACTCGCACGATTAAATATAGACGGCGGCTCAGAGCTCGGCCACCTATTAGCCCGTGGAGGCTTTACCGAAATTGATCGCTACGATGGGCATCACGAGCCGGGTAACGAAAGTGGCTACCCGGCCTATTTACGCGCGCAGGGATATGACTCGGCCGATCCATGGACGGATTTTGTGATTTCTGCCATCAATGACCAGGGCGAAAAAGTCAGCGGCTGGTACATGCGAAACGCAAGATTTCCGTCGGCCGTCAAAGAAGAGCACTCAGAAACAGCCTACATGACCAACGAGGCGATGAAATACATCACCAGGCAAGGCGATAAACCCTGGGTGATGCACCTTAGCTATGTCAAGCCGCACTGGCCATACATCGCCCCGGCACCGTACCATTCAATGTATACCCCGGAACAATGCCTACCGGTCATACGCAGCGCAGAGGAAAAAGAAAATGCACACCCTGTAACGCACGCCTATAGGCAACAAGAAGAGAGCCAAAGCTTTTCTTTAGATGAGTGTATCCAGACCGTACGACCTGCCTACCAAGGCCTGATCACACAACTTGATGATCATTTAGGTCGACTCTTTGATCATTTAGAAAGCCTAAACAAGCTAGATGACACCTTAATTATATTTACCGCTGATCATGGGGACTTTCTAGGCGATCATTGGTTAGGAGAAAAAGAATTATTTTATGATGCCGTCCAACACGTCCCGCTGATCATTGTAGATCCCCGCAAAAGTGCAGATAACAGCCGCGGACAAAGTATTGATCAGATGGTAGAGTCCATAGATATACTCCCCACCATGCTGGGTGCGCTCAACATTCCCATCCCTGAACACCTCATTGAAGGGCGCAATTTATTGCCCCTAATTAATGACCCCGCCATCCCTTGGCGCAATCGGGTCTATAGCGAATTAGATTATAGCTATCGCAAAGCACGTCTACTTTTAAATAGAGACCCAGAGAACTGCAGAGGCTGGGCAATAAGAGATGAAAAATGGTACTACGTCTATTGGATGGATTTACCCGAGCAGCTCTATGATCTAGAAGCTGATCCCATGCAAATGCATGATTTGGGCCAATCACAGTCTCATGAGAATATCAGAGCAGAGTTCAGAGCTGATTTATTACAGTGGTTTAGCCAACTCAAACGACGTACCACAGTCAGCTATGCACAAGTGGAAAAAGCCACCGATGCGTATAAACAAGCCGGTGTGTACTACGGCCAATGGTGACACAAAAAAGCCCTTAAGCCTTGTTGGGCTTAAGGGCGACTCTTCCACTGGAAGATGAAGCGTAAAAGAAAAAGCAAAAACCCCGTATAGTTGTCTATACGGGGTTTTGTATATAGTGCCTGACGATGACCTACTTTCACAGGCGCGCAGCCCACTATCATCGGCGCTAAGGCGTTTCACCTTCCTGTTCGAGATGGAAAAGGGGTGGGACCACCTTGCTATGGTCGTCAAGCAAAACTGATTGTTGCTCTTTAAGCAACTTGGGAAAAAGCACAACGCGTATGTATGTGTCAGTCTATGGGGTGCAGGGCTTTGGATTCGTCGGTTTGTGTGTGCATTTAAACACGAGTTTTCTGTGCGCTGCGTGTGTGCCCATAACCTCAGTGGTTATAGGATCAAGCCGCACGGGCAATTAGTACTGGTTAGCTGCGTGCATTGCTGCACTTCCACACCCAGCCTATCAACGTCCTGGTCTCGAACGACCCTTCAGGGGGGTCAAGCCCCCGGGATACCTCATCTTCGGACAAGCTTCCCGCTTAGATGCCTTCAGCGGTTATCTCTTCCGCACATAGCTACTCGGCAATGCCACTGGCGTGACAACCGATACACCAGAGGTGCGTCCACTCCGGTCCTCTCGTACTAGGAGCAGCCTCCGTCAAGTATCCAACGCCCACGGCAGATAGGGACCAAACTGTCTCACGACGTTTTAAACCCAGCTCACGTACCTCTTTAAATGGCGAACAGCCATACCCTTGGGACCGGCTACAGCCCCAGGATGAGA
>JAJYTK010000118.1 GCA_021793095.1 Pseudomonadota bacterium | reverse complement strand
CCCCTGTGAGCCAAACCCGTGCATCCCAGCATAGATGAGACGTGGGTTGATCTCCTTTAGCTGCTCATAGCCTAAATTTAGACGCTCCATCGCTTGGGGTCGCATGTTGTACATCAGTACATCTGCCTGCTTAATCAAGCGCAATAACACATCTCTACCCGCCTCGGCTTTCAAGTCAATCTGTATGGATCTCTTTGAGCGATTGTTATTTAAAAACAGGGCGCCCATTTTGTTGTTTTTACTGGCCCCGACATCGCGTACGACATCGCCTTGGGGCGATTCCACTTTAATCACCTCAGCCCCCAGATCGCCTAAAAATTGCGATGCATAAGGACCCATCAGTGTGCTGCTCAAATCGATAATACGAATGCCTGCGAGTGGACCTGACATAACGCCTCTTTCATGCTAGTGAACAAACTATTCCCATGCATGAAATAATGACGGTAAGACCCTCAACAAGCAATTGGTGTTATTACTTAGTGGTGCAGGGAAACGCTGCCTCTACCCTACAAGCAATAAAAAAGCGCACCTCATCAGGTGCGCTAATTTTTTAATAAAGAACGAGGAGCTAAAGCATGCCAAGTTGCAGTCGTGCTGACTCGCTCATCATTTCGCGGCTCCATGGCGGATCCCAAACCAAATCGACATGTGCCTGGCTTACCCCTTGGATGTTTAACACTTTAGACCGCGCCTCTTCGGCAATAAAGGTCCCCATACCGCAACCTGGCGCCGTCAATGTCATATCTATCTGCACATGAAAGTCATCGGGGCCTTCTTGACTGACATTGCAACGATAAACCAAGCCAAGGTTAACAATGTCCACTGGAATTTCAGGATCAAATACCTCGGTCAATACCACCCAGCATGCCTCTTCAACAGTTTCCTCGGTGGCGGGCTGTTCAGGAACAAAAGGCTCTATCTCTATGAGATCCTTACCGATAGCATCTGCATCTACACCTTCAATGCGATACATATTGCCCTCAACCACTACCGTGTAGCTACTACCCAATTGCTGGGTAATGACGGCTTTGCACCCCTCTTCGATGGTCACGGGTGTACCGAAAGGAACAGTGACCGCAGGGCAATCACGAGTGACAATGACCTCTTCGCGATTGAAATAACTCATTTCATTACCTCTTTACTCGGTTTGAGCGACTTGATCGGTGCCATGCAATGCGTTGTGTAATGAATGCCAGGCCAATGTGGCACATTTAACGCGCACCGGAAATTCGCGGACCCCAGAAAGCACCTCGAGCTTGCCCAAGTCTAAGTCTGGGTGCTCGTCAGTAAACATCTGGTGCATGGCTTCAAATAAAGCATCGGCTTCGTTAATATTCTTGCCTAGAATTGCCTCGGTCATTAAGGACGCTGATGCCTTTGAAATCGCACAACCCTGCCCGATAAATGAGACATCCTCTATCAACTGATCGTCATTAACCTTGAGATAGATGGTCAATTGATCCCCACACAATGGGTTATGCCCCACGGCTTGGTGGGTAGCATCAGCCAAATAGCGGAAGTTACGCGGATTGCGATTGTGCTCGAATATGACTTCTTGGTAAAGCTCGCGCAAATTACCAAAATCATCACTCATGATTCAACTCCAAAAAGTTTCTGCGCTTTTTTCAGGCTGGCGACCAGCGCATCCACATCCTCAAAATCATTATAAAGAGCAAACGAAGCGCGTGCTGTGCCAGGAATGCCTAGGCGTGTCATCAACGGCATTGCACAGTGGTGGCCCGCCCGAATCGCTACCCCATCTGCATCTAAAATGGTCCCCAGATCATGAGGGTGGATATCCTCTACTAAAAAAGAAACCACTGCTGCTTTGCCTGGAGCTTGGCCGATAATTTCGAGCCCAGGCAACTGCTGTAGTTGTGCCTCAGCGTAATGCAGTAAGGCTTGCTCGTGGGCGTCGATCTTATCCAGACCTACAGATTGCACATACTCAAGCGCAGCCCCTAAACCAACCACACCTGCAATATTGGGGGTGCCCGCTTCGAAACGCTGCGGCACAGGTGCATAAGTGCTCTCTTCAAAGCTAACGGTGTGAATCATGTCACCCCCACCTTGCCACGGCACCATGCTATCTAAAACAGCATATTTACCGTAGAGCACCCCAATACCTGTAGGGCCATAAATTTTATGCCCAGAAAAGACATAAAAATCACAGTCCAAAGACTGAACATCCACCGGCATGTGAGCGACTGCTTGTGCACCATCGACCAAGACACAAGCACCCACCTCACGCGCCGCTGCGATCATCTCTTTGACAGGATTCACTGTCCCTAAAGCATTCGATACATGCACAATGCCCACAAAGCGCGTGCGCTCGTTAATGCTCTGATAGTAGGCATCTAAATCTAATGCACCAGAATCAAGCACAGGAGCGACTTTAATTACTGCACCTGTACGCTTTGCAACCAATTGCCAAGGCACAATATTAGAATGGTGCTCGAGTTCGGTCAGTAATATTTCATCACCCTCTTTGAGGTTTTCCATCCCCCAACTATAAGCCACTAAATTAATCCCCTCAGTGGTGCCTCGGGTGAATACAATCTCTTCGGGGCGTGCGGCATGCAAAAAGTTTTGGACCGTCACACGCGCTTGGTCATAAAGATCAGTCGCGTATTGGGATAACCAATGCACCCCACGGTGGATATTCGCATTTTGCTCAGCGTAAAACTTGGCCTCAGCATCAATGACCTGTTGGGGCTTTTGCGTCGTCGCCCCATTATCCAAGTACACCAATGACTTGCCACGTACCTGCTGCTCAAAAATCGGGAAATCAGCGCGCCGATCTAAGATCGGCTCGCGCACCGTGCTTGAAACGGCTGTGCTCATAATTGCTCCTGGGCTATCTCCAGACCACCAGGTAATAACTGCTGCACACCTGAAGTCACAGCTTTTCTGAGATGATCAGGCTTAATGCGGTCAATCACCTCGGTGGCAAATGCGTAAATCAGCAGATCGCGCGATTGCTCAGCGCTCAGACCGCGTGCACGCAAATAAAAGAGACTGTCTTCATCGATTTTACCGACAGTGGCACCATGTGCGCACTTGACGTCATCGGCGAAGATTTCTAACTCGGGGCGTGTATCAGCACGGGCCATTTTGGCCAACAACAAGCTATCAGAACGTTGAATAGCGTCTGTCCCATCGGCCCCTTCTGCAACGCGGATGCGCCCAGTAAAGACGCCGCGACCACGATCATCCATAATGCCACGGAAATACTCGTGACTGAGGCAGTGGGGAACGTTGTGATTCATCACCGTATTGTGATCAATATGGCGACGGCCATCCACAAAATACAGACCATTCAATAGCGCGTAACCATTTTCGCCATCAAAATTGGTCTCAATTTCACTACGCCCAAGACCTGCACCTAAGGAAAGTGAATGGGTCTCGAGGTGAGAATCCTTGTCTTGAAATGCCTGCAACCCAGACAAATGCACTGTTTGGGTATTCTCTTGTTGCAGACGCAAATGGAAGAAATTTCCATGTGCGCCAACCCAAGCTCTGCTCATGGTGTTATTTAAGCCAGACTCTTCGACCGTGCTGACATGATGCTCTACCACTTTGAGATGAGCATTGTCCTCAACATCAAAGATGCTACGGCTAAAGCTAGCGCCGTCAGCCTGCGCATGCACATGAACGATGTGCAGGGTCTCTTGTAACTCGACACCCTCGGGTACATGAACATACATGCCTTGGGTAGCAAAAGCCAAATTCAAAGCCTGCGTTGTAAACCCGTCGCTGGCCTGCCCCCATTTCTCTTGGATGCGCTCTTTGGCTTGGGCATCGTCGCTGCTAAGCAACTCGCTCACATTAACGCAAGTTCCTCTAGGGTTAAAGCCCTGTAAGTGCGATAACTGGTCATCAAGTTGGCCATTAATAAAAACAGCCCAAAAGCCCTGGGGATCAATTTTTTTAAGTTGATCCACACGTGCTTTAACAGCATTGCGGTCAAAGTCCTCAAAGGCAGCCTCAAAACTACGTTGCTCCATTGGTAGCATGGACGTGTGACGCCAGGCTTCAATCTTGCGTGAAGGCCAACCCTCGGAAGCAAAACGTTCTAGTGCCTCTTGACGGAGCTCATTGACCCAAGGCTGAGTGCTAACACGCTGCTCGTGGGCATGCGCATAGTCTTTCACCCATGTTGGTAATGTGCTCATACTGTGGCTCCTTTTTCTGCTTTATCCGCAATCCAACCGTACCCGTGCTCTTCGAGCTCTTTGGCCAGAGAGGCATCACCCGAACGCACGATACGCCCTTTGTGAATGACGTGTACGAAATCAGGCACAATGTAGTCCAACAAACGCTGGTAGTGGGTGATCACAATCATTGAACGCTCGGGTGAACGCAATTTATTCACACCGTCGGAAATGACACGCAATGCATCAATATCTAAGCCAGAATCTG
>JAJYTK010000117.1 GCA_021793095.1 Pseudomonadota bacterium | reverse complement strand
CGATCTTGAATTGGCCGAGAACCAATTCCGCGCGGGTCTAGTGCGTGTTGAGCGCGCAGTTCGTGAGCGTCTCGCGCAGGCAGAAAGTGAAAACTTGATGCCCCATGATTTGATTAATTCTCGTCCTATTTCTGCAGCGATCAAAGAGTTCTTTGGTTCTAGCCAGCTGTCGCAGTTTATGGACCAGACCAACCCCTTGTCCGAGGTCACCCACAAACGTCGGGTGTCTGCCTTAGGGCCGGGTGGTCTTACCCGTGAGCGTGCCGGTTTTGAGGTGCGTGACGTACACCCCACGCATTACGGTCGCGTATGTCCTATTGAAACGCCTGAGGGTCCAAACATTGGTTTGATTAACTCGATGGCTTTATATGCGCGTTTAAACGAATACGGCTTTCTCGAAACACTGTACCGCAAGGTGGTGGATAACCGCGTGACCGACGAGATGATTTATCTGTCGGCGATCGAAGAGGGGAATTACATCATTGCCCAGGCCAACGCGCGCTTGGATGATGAGGGTCGTTTTGTCGATAGTTTGGTGGCATGCCGCCAAGCAGGTGAGACCTTGATGACCTCACCCGAAAACGTAGACTTTATCGACGTTGCTCCCTCTCAGATTGTGTCGGTGGCGGCGTCTTTGATTCCATTCCTCGAGCATGATGATGCTAACCGTGCCCTGATGGGTGCCAACATGCAGCGTCAGGCCGTGCCGTGCTTGCGTCCCGAAAAACCCGTGGTGGGTACCGGGATCGAGCGTACCGTTGCTGTTGACTCTGGAACCACCGTACAGGCACTGCGCGGTGGGGTGGTGGATTATGTTGACTCCGAGCGTATCGTGATTCGTGTGAATGACGATGAAAACGTGGCCGGTGAGGTCGGGGTAGATATTTACAACATGATCAAATACACCCGCTCCAACCAGAGCACTAACATCAACCAGCGTCCCATCGTCAAGCAGGGCGATAAGCTCGCTCGTGGTGATGTGATCGCGGATGGTGCCTCTACCGATTTAGGTGAGTTGGCGCTGGGTCAAAACATGTTGGTCGCGTTCATGCCTTGGCATGGTTATAACTTTGAAGACTCTATCTTGATTTCCGAAAAGGTAGTGTCTGATGACCGCTATACTTCGATTCATATCGAAGAGCTCACGGTTGTTGCTCGCGATACCAAACTTGGGCCTGAGGAAATCACCCGCGACATTAGTAATTTATCTGAAACTCAGCTCAATCGACTGGATGATTCCGGCATTGTTTACATTGGTGCTGAGGTCGGTGCAGATGACGTGCTGGTCGGTAAGGTGACGCCCAAAGGCGAAACTCAGCTTACCCCCGAGGAAAAATTGCTGCGTGCAATTTTTGGTGAAAAGGCCTCTGACGTTAAAGATACTTCATTGCGTGTCCCTTCCGGGATGGTGGGGACTGTGATTGATGTGCAGGTCTACACCCGTGAGGGCATTGAGCGTGACAAGCGCGCCCAGTCCATTATTGATGATGAGCTGCGTCGCTATCGCCAAGACCTCAATGACCAATTGCGCATTGTTGAAGATGACGCCTTTGACCGTATCCATAAATTCTTGATTGGCAAAGTAGTCAATGGCGGACCCAAGCGCTTGGCTAAGGGTTCAGAGATTACTGCTGAGTACTTAGAGAGTATTGATCGCTGGATGTGGTTTGATATTCGCTTGTCAGACGAAGAGGATGCGCTGGTGTTAGAGCACACCAAAGACTCTTTAGAGCACAAGCGTCACCAGTTTGATCTCGCTTTCGAAGAGAAACGCAAGAAACTCACCCAAGGGGATGAGTTGCCCCCTGGCGTGCTCAAAATGGTCAAGGTCTACCTCGCGGTCAAACGTCGTTTGGCGCCTGGGGACAAGATGGCCGGTCGTCACGGTAACAAGGGCGTTGTGTCCAATATTGTGCCTGTAGAAGACATGCCGCATATGGCTGACGGCACCCCGGTTGATGTGGTGTTAAACCCCTTGGGTGTGCCTTCTCGAATGAACGTTGGGCAAGTGCTCGAGGTGCATTTAGGTTGGGCTTCAAAAGGGATTGGGGATCGCATCAATGAGATGCTCAATGAAGAGCGTGAGGTACAGATCAAAGAATTGCGCGAGTTTGTTGATAAAGCCTACAACAGCGCCGGCGAAAAAGCTGATATTGATTCTTTGACTGATCAAGAGTTGCTTGAAATGGCACATAACCTCAGACGTGGTTTGCCCGTCGCTACCCCGGTCTTTGATGGTGCCAACGAAGAGGAAATTCAAACGCTGCTCAAGCTGGGTTATCCCGATGAAATTGCTGAAAAACTTGAGCTAACTCCTGACCGCACACAGATTACTCTGTATGATGGACGTACAGGTGAGCGTTTTGAGCGCCCCGTCACTGTGGGGTATATGCACTTCCTCAAACTGCATCATTTGGTTGATGACAAGATGCACGCGCGTTCCACAGGTCCTTATTCCTTAGTGACGCAGCAGCCTCTCGGCGGTAAGGCACAGTTCGGTGGTCAGCGTTTTGGTGAGATGGAGGTTTGGGCGCTCGAGGCTTATGGCGCAGCTTATACCTTGCAGGAAATGCTCACAGTGAAATCCGATGACATTGCCGGCCGTACAAAAGTCTATGAAAACATTGTCAAGGGGGATCACGTGATTGATGCGGGCATGCCCGAGTCCTTTAACGTGCTTGTCAAAGAGATTCGCTCTTTGGCCCTTGATATGGAATTGGAGCGTAAATAATGAAAGCGCTACTCGATCTGTTTAAGCAAGTCAACGAAGATGAGCAGTTTGATGCCATTCGTATTGGCATTGCTTCGCCAGAAAAAATACGCTCTTGGTCCTTTGGTGAGGTGCGTAAGCCCGAAACAATTAACTACCGCACCTTCCGACCAGAGCGTGATGGATTGTTTTGCGCCAAGATTTTTGGCCCAAACAAAGATTACGAGTGCTTATGTGGTAAGTACAAACGCCTCAAGCACCGTGGTGTCATTTGTGAAAAATGTGGGGTCGAGGTCACGGTCTCAAAGGTGCGTCGCGAACGTATGGCGCACATTGAGCTGGCCTGCCCAGTGGCGCACATCTGGTTCCTAAAGAGCTTGCCCTCCCGCCTAGGGATGGTGCTCGATATGACCTTGCGCGATATTGAGCGGGTACTGTATTTCGAGGCGTGGTGTGTGATTGAGCCTGGCATGACGCCGCTCAAGCGTGGGCAGATCTTGTCCGACGATGATTACATTACCAAGACCGAAGAGTATGGGGATGATTTCCATGCCTTGATGGGTGCAGAAGCAGTACGCGAATTATTGCGCACCATCGATTTGGATCAAGAGATTGAAACCCTACGTGGAGAATTAAAAACCACCGGTTCGGTTGCGCGTATCAAGCGTATTTCCAAGCGTCTAAAGGTACTCGAAGGCTTCCAAAAATCAGGCATCAAGCCGGATTGGATGATCCTCGAGGTATTGCCCGTATTGCCCCCTGAGTTGCGCCCATTGGTGCCGCTGGATGGTGGTCGTTTTGCGACCTCGGATCTCAACGATCTTTATCGCCGAGTGATTAACCGCAATAACCGTCTCAAGCGCTTGATGGAGCTCAAGGCGCCGGACATTATTCTGCGCAATGAAAAGCGTATGCTTCAAGAGTCTGTAGACTCTCTGCTGGATAATGGACGCCGTGGCAAGGCCATGACCGGGGCCAACCGTCGTCAGTTGAAATCACTGGCAGACATGATCAAAGGTAAGGGGGGGCGTTTCCGTCAAAACTTGCTGGGTAAGCGTGTTGACTACTCGGGCCGTTCCGTGATCGTGGTGGGCCCACAGCTCAAACTCCATGAGTGTGGATTGCCCAAATTGATGGCGCTCGAACTGTTCAAACCATTTATTTTCCATCGTCTCGAGATGATGGGCTTGGCCACTACGATCAAGGCGGCCAAAAAATTGGTGGAAAACGAAGAGCCTGTGGTCTGGGATATTCTCGATGAAGTGATTCGCGAGCACCCCGTCCTGCTTAACCGTGCACCAACGTTGCACCGCTTGGGGATTCAAGCATTTGAGCCTGTACTGATTGAGGGTAAGGCCATCCAGCTACACCCCCTCGTTTGTGCTGCGTTTAACGCTGACTTTGACGGTGACCAAATGGCCGTACACGTGCCATTGTCACTCGAGGCACAGCTCGAGGCACGCACGTTGATGCTGTCATCAAATAACGTGCTGTTCCCTGCCAACGGTGAGCCCTCTATTGTTCCTTCTCAGGACATTGTGTTGGGGTTGTATTACGCCACCCGCCCCATGATTAACGGCAAGGGTGAGGGGATGTTCTTTGCCGATGTGGCCGAGGTCCATCGTGCGTATGACAACCACCAGGTCGAACTGCAAAGCCGCATTACTGTTCGCGTCAATGAATATACGCGTAGTGATGATGGGCAGTGGATCGCTCATCCT
>JAJYTK010000116.1 GCA_021793095.1 Pseudomonadota bacterium | reverse complement strand
TATTCCCCGCAAAGTGCGTGGGAAACGGTGCGCGATCATACCGAGGTGTTTGTGCTGGTGGGTTGTGACCCCTGGAAAAATAACCGTATCGAATTTACCGTGGCCGATCACCAAATGTATCCGCTGTGGCAAGAAATACGAGATGCAGGGGTTAAGTTCATCTCAATTAATCCGCAGTACACCACCACCGATGAAACATTGGATGCCGAGTGGGTAAAAATCATCCCTAATACCGATACGGCCTTGTTTACGGCCATGGCCTACCATGTGTATGTCAATGGCTGGCATGACCAAGAGTATCTGGATAAATACACCGTGGGCTTTGATCAGTATGTGCCTTACTTATTAGGTGAGGACGAAGAAGGGTCGGTGCCTAAAACCCCCGAGTGGGCGGCAGAGATTACCGGTATTCCTGCAGAGAAAATCAAAGAGTTGGCCGAGCTATTTGCCAATAACCGCACCCAATTCGCAGGCGCTTGGTCTTTGCAGCGTGCGCATAATGGTGAAATGAGTCACTGGGCCATCATTACCTTTGCCGCCATGCTGGGCAAAATAGGTAAAAAAGGTGAGGGGGTTGGGTTTAGTTGGCACTACGGCGGCGGGGGGATGCCACCCTCTGGCAAGTCGGGTCCGGTTGGATTATCCCAGGGGCGCAACCCGGTCACCACACGCTGTCCGGCATCGCGTATATCTGAGATGCTGCTTAATCCCGGCAAGGAATACACCCGCGATGGTTCCACCATGGTGTTTCCAGATGTGCACATGATTTATGCTGCTGGCAATAACTTTGTGCATCACCAGCAAAATACCAATGAGTTGATCAAAGCGATGGAAAAAGTGCACACCGTAGTGGTTCAAGACCCTTGGTGGTGTGCGTCGGCGCGTTATGCTGATATTGTTCTGCCCGCCAGTACGCCTTTAGAGCGCGATGATATTTCTTCTGGGGGGACGTACAGTATGGACAAGGTCTATGCCATGCGCCAGGTCATCGAGCCCTATGGCGAGAGTCTCAGTGACTATGAGATCTTCCGTCAATTGGCCAACAAGCTTGGTGTTGAGTTTGGGTTTACCGAGGGTAAAACCTTGCTGCAGCACGTACAAGATGCCTATGAAATGTCAGATGCAGATCTGCCTTTTGAAGAGTTTTGGGAAAAAGGGGTGGCGCATATGGCAGTCCCGGATGAGGCACGCCAGTGGGTGCGTCATGGTGATTTTTACCAAGATCCCGAGGCCAATCCGCTGCATACCGAGTCTGGCAAGATTGAAATCTTTTGTGCTGCTTTTGATCGTTTCAAGCCCGAGGGGTTTCCTGCCATTCCAAAATTCCTTGAGCCGGCTGAGTACCTAGGTAATGCCGAAGAGGGGCAGCTGCATGTGGTCAGTCCGCACCCCTATATGCGTTTGCACTCACAAATGGCCAATGCTGATATCCGCGAAATACTCAACGTGCAAGACCGCGAGTTTGTGCTGATCAGCAAAGAGGATGCGGCTGAGCGCGGGATCCAAGACGGTGATTTGGTCGAGGTTTATAACGACCGCGGGGCATTGATTGGCGGTGCGCGCGTCTCTGACAAGATCATGCCCGGGGTGATCAGTATTTTCGAGGGGGCTTGGTTGTCTAAGGACAGCAAAGGACGTTGCAATAGTGGCGCTGTGAATATCCTGACGACCAGCATCCCCAGCTCACATCTAAGTCAGGCAAACAGTGCCAACACATGTTTGGCGCGTGTGCGTAAATGTACTGATGCTGAGGGCCCCAACCGCGCCTATGAGCCGCCGCAGATATTAGAGCGTGAAGCGGTGGATACCGAAATTGATATCGAGGCGATGGGATTGGTTGCACGTGCGACTAAAGCCCGCGAGGTCGCGGTACAAGATATGACCCCTGGCGAGCGCTTGTTCTACGAGCGTTGTACCTTGTGTCATGTGGCGCGCGAGCCTTCGGATCACACCTTTAGGCAGTGGCAGGGCATCACCGAGAGTATGTTCCCACGTGCAGGTCTAGATGCCGAGCAGCAAAAACTGGTCCTTGATTTCCTGGCAGAGCATGCCAAAGATGCTCAATAAGTAGAAATAATAATCAGGTAGTTCGCTCTCACTTTGGCTGGTGATGTGTGACCTTTGTTTAGGCGTCACAGATTGCCAGCCATTTTTTGTGCCTTTTGTGCGGGCAGTAGGCGCCTACCAATAGGTGGTTAACCGCTATTTTTGTTAACAGCTATTGCGCCTGATGTAGGCACAATAAAAAAAGCCCTATCTGCTGTAGATAGGGCTTTTTGAAATTTTGGCTCCCCGAGCAGGGCTCGAACCTGCGACCTGCGGATTAACAGTCCGTCGCTCTACCGACTGAGCTATCGGGGAATAAAGGATAAATTATAATCCGTATTTTTTAAGATTGCAAGCTACTCTTTCTAGCCATGCCAGCAAAGCGTTATTTATGCCTGCTGTGGGCGCTGCCCAATTTCTTAAAAGATAGATTCTATCAATGCTTTTGAATTAGGGCAAGTGCCTGCACGTATACCGATTTATATGTTGTTTTATGGCTTATTTTTAAATTTAAGGCTTATTTTTAAACATAGAACGGGCGCCTGAGATGCAACAAAAAATATATGTTTTAGTTCCAAACTATTTTTGTGAGTGCTAGCATTAGAGTGGGTGGCCACTGATGATGTGGCTATGTTTTTGCGGCATCCCCAGAGCAGGGGCAAGAGTTTTTATGGCGTGGGTTTTACAAATAGTGTTTATCGCGGCTTCCATAGCCGTTTATCGGTTGGCTCTGGTTAGCTTGGACCTGCGTGCGCTGTTCAAGCGCCCCGAATTGCGTCAGCAGGTTGGCGTTTGTGTGTTGATGCTGATTTTTCTATGGACTTTGAAAACAGGCATTCAACCGGGTTTGGATGTGCATTTTCTGGGGCTCACCGCAGTGACCTTGATGCTAGGTTGGCGCCTCTGTATCGTAGTTGCCCCGATTGCTTTGCTATCCTTGACGATATTTGGCGTGTATCCGTGGCATGATTTTGGGGTAAATCTGTTCTTGGGCATGATTGTGCCCATATGCTTTACGTATATGGTCTTTCTGCTTACATACAGTTACCTCAGCCGCCATCTTTTCGTGTATATATTTATAGCTGGTTTTTTTAATGCCGCATTGACCATCGCTGCTCAGATGTTTAGCTTTTCTGTTTACTACAAGTTAGTAGGGGCTTTCCCTTGGCATGTGGTCGTCAATGATTATTTTGCTATAGTGCTTTTGATGTTGTTCCCCGAGGGGGTGCTCAATGGCATGTGCATCGCTGGCCTGGTGATGTACAAGCCCACTTGGGTCACGACCTTTTTAGATCGCGACTATCTGCACGGCAAATAAAAGGTATTTAACGGATTTGGAGGTTGTTCAAGGCATTCAAAGTGGAGTATTTAGAGCATGTTCAGGGGGATCTTGAGATAACGTTCTTGGTTGCTCTCTGGCTCGGGTAGCTCGCCGGCACGAATATTTATTTGTAGTGAGGGCAGCAACAACCGAGGCATGGCGAGAGTGGCATCGCGTTTTTCTCGTACCGCTACAAATTCGGCTTCGCTGATTCCCTGCCGTACGTGGATATTGTGCTTTTTCTGTTCGCCCACAGTGCTGGTCGGGCTGGCCTCACGGTGCTGGGGTGGGTAGTCATGACACATGTATAAAATCGTCTCATCCGGAAACTGATAAATCGTTTGGATAGATTGATACAGTGTTTGGGCATCGCCGCCCGGAAAATCACAGCGTGCGGTACCGACATCAGGCTGGAAGAGGGTGTCACCGACAAAAATCCCGACCCCATGTACATGATAGGCCATGTCTGCGGGGGTGTGCCCCGGGACATGCAACACATCAACTGCGAGTTTGCCAATATGAAAACGCTCGCCCGCCTGCAGTAGCCGATCAAAGGGGCGGCCGTCGATGAATACCTCATCGCCGAGGTTATATATTTTTTTAAAGGTGGATTGTACGGTCGTGATAGGTGCGCCTATTGCCGTTTGTCCCCCCAGTTGTTCTTTGAGCCACGCAGATGCTGACAGGTGATCGGCGTGGGCGTGGGTCTCTAATATCCATTGCAGATGCAGATTGTGGTGCTGTATGTAATCAACAATCTTTTGTGCGGATGTGGTGGTGATGCGAGCGGCATTAGGCTCGTAATCAAGTACAGAGTCGATGACCGCGCATTCGGCCTGCTCGGTCGAATGCACTATGTATGAATAGGTGGATGTATAAGTGTCAAAAAAAGGGATGACTTGAGTTTTTTCCATGAGGGCACACCTTTGAACCATTACATAAGTGTTAATGATATATTGTTTTGTATAATGAATCCAGGGCAATGACTACCATGACAATGATTGACAGCGCTGAATTTTTACAGGTGCAAGAACTAAAAGAGGTTGCTAAAGAGGCGTCTACTTTACTCAGTAGGCTGGCCAAT
>JAJYTK010000001.1 GCA_021793095.1 Pseudomonadota bacterium | reverse complement strand
TCTGTGGTACTTGATTGGCCTGTGCCAATACAGAAGTACCTGCTTGCTGCAGAATCTGCGCACGGGTCATGTTGGATACCTCAACCGCGTAGTCAGCATCCTCAATACGGCTGCGTGCCGCAGAGAGGTTGTTGACCGTGTTGTTCAGGTTGGTGATAGTGGACTCAAAACGGTTTTGGATGGCCCCCAGGTGGCTGCGCAGACCGTCAACCTTGTCGCGTGCGGCATCGATCTGAGCCAGCAGTTTGTCCTTACCGGGGTAGCGAGTGGGGAGGTTAATGCCGGTGATCTCATCATTATCTTTAGTTACCGTGGCGCCAGAAATTTTATCGCCTAGGGAGTAGGTGGGATCACCCTCGTTGTCTTCTCCTACTTCAACCGCAAATACCTCGCCCTCTTCGTTAGCAGCGTAGTAATTGCCATCATTTTCGAAGACGGTGAAATCGTTACTAGTGTCGTCCTCTATTGTAATACCGGTTTCTGGTCCAGTTACCTCCTTAAACTCAATCACCGAGAAATCCTCGATATTCAGGGTGTCCAGATTAATGGCTTCGAGTTTGATTTGGATGGTTTCACCGTCACGGGCACCGACTTGGACGGACATGAAATCGACTTTGCCCTCCTCACCGCCTAAAACCTTAACGCCGTTAAAGTCGGTTTGTTCGGCAATGCGGTTAATTTCTTCTTTGCGCTCTTGGATCTCGTTTTGGATGGATTGCAGGTCTTCGGTAGAGTTAGAGCCGTTGGCAGCCTGTACAGTCAGTTCGCGGATGCGCTGGATGTTGTTGTTGATTTCGTCCAGTGCGCCTTCGGTGGTTTGGGCGATGGAAATCCCATCATTGGCGTTACGGGCGGCTTGGGTGAGGCCTTTGACGTTTGAGGTAAAGCGGTTGGCGATGGCTTGGCCTGCAGCGTCGTCTTTGGCGCTGTTGATGCGCATGCCGGACGAGAGGCGTTCAATCGCGGTGCTCAGTGAGGACTGAGATTTGGTCAGGTTGTTTTGGGCAACCAGAGACAGGTAGTTGGTATTAATAACTGACATAACATACTCCTATGTAATCAGTGGTTGTTTGGGTTGTCACTGTACTTAACGGCGGGGTTTGAAAATTCTTTAGTTTTTATTTTTGTGGTGTTGGGGGCTGGTGGTGTGCCCCGCCAAAATGACAGGGGCCAGCAGTTACGCTGGCCCCTGTGAGTCAGGAGTATTGGGTGTTGTGTTCCCTGGAGGTGGGTTAGCCGAGGGCATCCTCAAAGTCTTTGAGGTATTCTTCAAAGCTTTGAGTTTGGGGGCGGCTGTCTATCTCTTTTTGCTGGGCGATGGTTTCCTCGGCCATTTGCTCAAAATGGGCCTCTACCTCAGTGGGCAAGCCCTCGTCGATGAGTTGCTGTTGTTGGCGTTGGCTTTGTTGTAGGGTGTATTCCACAAAGCTTAGGCCCGAGGATTCTATATCCCGCAGCAGGCGTGCCGATGGGCATTCGCTAGAGTTGAGGATTTTGCGCTCTTGTTCTGCTAGGGCCGACTCGTGCACACCGTCTAGGCCTTGGCTGGCATCGAGGGCCTTGGCGTAGGGGCGCATGCGGGTGAGGATTTGGTGACCCCATTCTTGGAGTGAGATTTCTTTGGTGTCCGGATCCTTGAGCAAGAGGCCTGGGCGGCGCCCTTCTTGGACGACCTTGGCAAAGTTGTTTTTACTGTCTTGGCAAAAGCCGCCGTCGGCAAAAAATGGGCTGGGCTCGGTCACGCAAAAGAGTAAAAAAGTATCCAAAAAATAGCATGAGGACAGGGCTAGGCCCATGGGGTCATAGGGGTCTATGTCTAGGCAACGCACCTCGACATACTCGACGCCGCGATTGGCCAGGGCGGACAGTGGGCGCTCGCCCTCGTGGGGGTTGCGCTTGGGGCGGATGTTGGAATAGTACTCGTTTTCTATTTGCAGGATGTTGTTGCTCAGTTGGACCCAGTCCCCGTTGCGGTGGGTGCCGATTTTTTCATAATCGGGCCAGACCGAGGTGACGGCGCGGCGCATGCGCAGCAAAAAGGTATTGAGATCGTTGTAGCACAGCTGCAGTTCGGCCTGGGCCTCTTTGTTTTGGTAGCCCAAGCCACTCATGCGCAGGCTGGTGGCCCAGGGCAGGGTGTAGGTGTCGGGGCCGACCTGCTCGAGGGGCAGGCGGTGTCCGGTGAGGAAATCGCTAGAGACCACGGGCGAGGCACCAAAGAGGTACATCAGCAGCCAAGCATAGCGGGTAAAGTTGCGAATCAGGGCCAGATAACCGTTGGTCCGCTGGGTTTGTAGGTCTTCGCCGGGAAATTGCAGCCGTGACCAAAACTCATCGGGCAAGGAGAGATTGTAGTGCACACCGGCGATGCATTGCATGCGTTTGCCGTAGCGTTCGGCCAAGCCGCGTCTGTAGATATTGCGAAACAGCCCTTCGTTAGAGGAGCCGTACCAACCAATGCGGATGTCTTCTTCATCGGGCAGGTGGGCCGGCATGGATTGATTCCAAAAGACCTCGTTGTGTAAACGGGTCGCCACAAACTGCTGGATGTGTTTGAGCTCTGTGTATAGCGACTGGCTGTCTTGATGGGTGCCAGTAATAAGCTCGAGCAGTGCCTCGGCATAGTCGGTAGTGATTTTCTTGTGTGTTAAGGTGGAGCCGAGCGCCTTTGGATGATCAGTGGCGGCCAGGGTCGCAACAGGGGTCACGCGTAACCCCTCGCGTTCGACACCACGGTTCATGTGCTTGAGCAAATCTAGGTGGTCTTCCAGTAGGGGTAAACGTGTTTGGCAAAAAGTCATTGCGGTTTCACTAACGAGTAAAATTTTACTTACAGGCGGGTTGGGGCCTTAGGGCCGTTTTGCTGCCATAGTAGCAAATATCAGGGCTGATGAGTGGCTTTTACGGCAAACTTTGTCAGAATTGCCCGTTTCGTTGTCGAGAGCTACGATTTGTGCTGACTCGATGATTATAATGGGAGGTGGTACACTTTGGTTTCGTTTTACCTTTGCGCCGATTTGCTTGATCCGCTTGCGGGCGCATGGAATAAATCCCGCTAAAGAGGTCCGTTTATGGTTTCTTCTGCACAGTCTTCTTCATCGTCTCGCACAGCCTCTTCTACTGCCGGTTCTGGCAGTCCTTTTATTTCTGTCCCCGAGGGTTCCGTCGGCATTGTTGAGTCCGAGATCATCGCCTTTGATGAGCCACTGCATTTGAGTAGTGGGCAGGTATTGCCTCAGTATCAGTTGGCAATAGAGACCTATGGCGAGCTCAA
Source organism: Pseudomonadota bacterium (assembly GCA_021793095.1). GTDB lineage: Bacteria > Pseudomonadota > Gammaproteobacteria > Burkholderiales > Burkholderiaceae_B > Paenalcaligenes. The sequence continues at coordinate 20,893 of JAJYTK010000001.1, read as the reverse complement.
CCACGATGCCAGCAATGCCGTGTTGGTATGTCATGCCCTCAATGCCTCGCATCATGTGGCGGGCATTGATGCTAACGATCCCAAGAATATCGGTTGGTGGGACAATATGGTTGGCCCCGGCAAGGCGTTGGATACTGATCGCTTTTTTGTGATTGGGATTAACAACATCGGTTCTTGCTTTGGGTCGACTGGGCCCGCCAGCATCAACCCCGAGACGGGGCAGCCCTGGGGGCGTGATTTTCCTTTGCTCACGGTTGAGGATTGGGTGCGTGCCCAGGCCCGCGTGGCCGATTATTTGGGCATCAAGCAGTTCGCCGCGGTGATGGGGGGCTCGTTGGGGGGCATGCAGGCCCTGAGCTGGGCCATCACCTGCCCCGAGCGGGTGCGTCATTGCATCGTCATTGCCAGTACGCCGCGTCTGAGCGCTCAAAACATCGCTTTTAACGAGGTCGCGCGGCGGGCCATTATCACGGATCCCGAGTTTTACGACGGTAATTATTACCAGCACAATACTGTGCCGCGTCGTGGGTTAACGGTCGCACGTATGATTGGCCACATCACCTATGTCTCTGATGAGTTGATGGCCGAGCGCTTTGGACGTGCTTTGCGTGACCCTCTGAGTACTGGCAAATATAAATTCAACTATGACATTGAGTTCGAGGTTGAGTCCTATTTGCGTTATCAGGGTGAAAAATTTGCCAATTATTTTGATGCCAATACCTATTTATTATTGACCAAGGCATTGGATTATTTTGATCCGGCCCGTGCGCATGGGGGCAGTTTGTCTCAGGCCTTTGCGCGGATTCAGGCCGAGTCATTGGTGGTTTCATTTACCACCGACTGGCGTTTTTCTCCCGAGCGTTCGCGCGAGCTGGTGCGTGCCTTGCTGAAAAATAATCGTCAGGTCACCTACTCAGAGATCGATGCACCGCATGGGCACGATGCGTTTTTACTCAATGATCGTCATTACCATGCGGTGGTGCAGGCTTATTATGACAAAATTGCTGATGCGCTCGGTTTGGGTGAGCGCACACGTGTGACGGGGGTGTTGGCATGACAATAGTGGCCCCTGTGAGTCTTAAATACCGTCCCGATTTACAGCGTATCGCCAACTGGGTGCAACCCAATAGCAATGTGCTCGACCTGGGCTGCGGTGATGGCAAGTTGCTCGCCTATTTGCAGCATAGCAAGCGCGTCCAAGGCACTGGGGTCGAGCGGGATCCCAGCGCGATGGTCAAAAGCATCCAACGCGGGGTCAATGTGATTCAACAAGACCTCGAAGAGGGGTTGGCATTGTTTCCTGATCAGCATTTCCAGACGGTGGTGCTGTCTAAAACTTTGCAGTCCATGTTGCACACCGAGACCATTTTGCGCGAAATGGCGCGGGTGGCTAATTATGGGGTGGTGTCTTTTCCCAACTTTGGCTACTGGACGCATGGTTTGTCTATCATGATGGGGCGCATGCCCATTTCCAAGGAAATGCCTTATCAGTGGTACAACACGCCCAATATTCACCTCTGTACGCTCAAGGATTTTGAGGATCTGGCCAAAGAATTAGGTTTGAAAATCACCCACCGCGCTTTGTTTAATGGCCGCGCCGAGGTGCGTTTCTTTCCTGGCTGGCGCAGCACCCTCGCAGTGTATCGCTTTGAGTCTCCGGCCCATCTGCCTGCTAAGGATTGACGGTGGGCCTGATCTACCGTAGCCCGCGGGTCTGGCCCTTACTCTTTTTAGGGTTTGGCAGTGGCTTGCCCTTGGCGCTGACCAGCAATACGCTGCAGGCGTGGCTGACGGTAGAGCAGGTGTCTTTGACCAAAATCGGTTTTTTAACATTGGCCGGGTCTGCCTACACCCTAAAGTTCCTCTGGGCGCCTTTCTTAGATCGTTTCCAAATCCCTTTTTTAGGCCGACGCCGCGGGTGGATCTTGCTCACCCAGTTATTGCTCGGGGTCAGCATTTTTGCGATGGGCTGGTTCCCACCGTCTGAGTTTTTGTGGGTGCTGGCGCTGCTGGCGATGTGGGTGGCTTTTTTGTCGGCCACCCAAGATGTGGCCTTTGATGCCTATAGTACCGATGTCTTGCGGCCTCGTGAGCGGGCGGCTGGGGCCGCGGTGCGGGTGATGGGCTATCGTTTGGCCATGATTGTTTCCAGTGGTTTGGCATTGGTGCTGGCAGAGCGGTATTTGGGCTGGTCGGCGACCTATATGCTGTTAGGGGCGCTGATGTTGGGGGTGGCGGTATTTACTTTTTTGGCCCCCGAACCAGAACATGTGGCAGTGGCCCCTAAAACTCTCAAAGAGGCCGTGGTTGAGCCTTTATTTGATTTTTTCCAACGCCCCGGTGCCTGGGCCTTTTTGTGGTTGATCGTGCTTTATAAAATGGGCGATGCCTTTGCAGGGGCCTTATCAACGACGTTTTTAATTCGTGGGGCGGGGTTTTCAGTGGCTCAGGTCGGAGCCATCAATAATATTTTTGGGTTAGGGGCAACGATTGTGGGGGCCCTGATGGGTGGGGTGTTGTTGGCCCGCCTGGGATTGTATCGAGCGTTGATGGGGTTTGGTTTGCTGCAGGCCTTTTCTAATTTTGGCTATTGGTTGGTGACCGTCTGGCCAGATTCTTGGCAGTTGATGGCAGCGGTGGTGGCCATAGAAAACCTATGTGGGGGGCTGGGGACGGCGGCCTTTGTGGCCTTTGTGATGGCTTTGTGTACCCAGGCTTATTCGGCCACGCAGTTTGCCCTGCTGTCTGCCTTATCGGCCATTGGTAGGACCTACGTGGCCGGGCCCGCTAGTCCGTTTTTAGTGGGCTGGTTTGATTGGAGTGGCTTTTTCCTATTTACGGTGGCCATTGCCTTGCCTGGCTTGGTCTTATTGCGCATGAAAAAACAGGACATCCTAAAGCTGAATGCGAACGGCGCCAACTAGTCAAGCAGCGTGCCTAGGCCCTATTGAGAGAGGATGGGCAGAGCAGCAGGCAGGGCATGCTGCCCTAAGGGTTCTGTGCTGGTTAGATGCTGCTCTGAAGGGGGCTGTGGTGGTTAGAAGGATGGTTATGGGATGGTAAAGGGGTGGTTAGGGGGCGCGGCTGGGTTAGCGTTCATCATCGCTGTGGATTTGTAGCGCCTCGAGAAAGCGAGAAACCATATTATAGGCACCAATGGTGGCCGTGATTTCCACGGTTTCTTGTTGATTAAAATGCTGTCTCAGGGCATCAAATACCGCATCCGGGACCTGCACCTGCAGGGTCATGGCATCCGTATAGGCCAAAACGGCCTGCTCTTGGGCATTAAAGAGATCACTGTCTTGCCAGTCCTCTAAGGCATCTAATTGGGCTTGGGTGATGCCCTCTTGGAGGGCAATGGGGGCGTGTTGATCGGCCTCGTAAGGGGCGCGGTTTAAAATGGCGACCCGCATGATGATTAGCTCGCGCAAGGCCCCCGATATAGAGGTTTTTTGGCGAATGGCTGTCAGATAATCCAACCAGCCCTGGGCCACAGCGGGGCTTTGTAGCAGCATTTGATATAGGTGGATGACACTGCCGCGCTCGGCGGTGATCTGCTCGACGATGGGCTGGATCTCGGGACGGTTCAAATCTGCATAGGGGATACGCGCCATGGTGTTTCCTCGTGTAGGTGTGGTTAGGTGTAGGGGAGGTGGGGCCTGACTGATAGGGCTATCAGTAGGCACCGCTCGGCAATAAAACACCCTGCACAAAAGTGACAGGGTGCCTGTTTAATGTGGCAGGGTGCCTATTTAATTATAGCGGATACCGCGCCTGCCCTATGAGCTGGGCTCTAGGATAGGGCTTTTGGGGGCGTGTGGCGTGCCGCTGGCCGAGCGAGAGTCCGAGGGTAATATCTGCTCGATACTCTGATGCAGACGCTGTACGATGGTGCTGATGTCTTGTGCGGTGCAGACAAAAGCAGGCGCCAGCAGGATATGATCCCCGTGGGTACCATCGATGGTGCCCCCGTTGGGGTAGATCATCAGGCCATTTTCTAGGGCGGCACTGCGTATTTTTTGGTGTATTTTTTGTGCCGGGTCAAAGGGCGCCTTGGTGGCTTTGTCGGCGACCAGCTCAATACCGACAAAGAGGCCGCGCCCGCGGATTTGTCCGACATTGGGATGGCTATCTAAATGACTATGCAGCTCTGCCTGCAATTGTGCGCCGCGCAGCTGGACATTGTGCAGTAGGTTGTCGCGCTCGATGACCTGTTGCACGGCCAAGGCGGCCGCACATGCCGTGGCATGCCCCATATAGGTGTGGCCATGTTGAAAAGAGCCCGAGCCATTCAGGATGGTTTGATAGATGCGGTCGCTGGCCAACATGGCACCGATGGGCTGATAACCTGCACCTAACCCTTTGGCAATGGTGATCATATCGGGTACGATACCGTCCTCGGCACATGCAAACAGGTGCCCAGTGCGGCCCATGCCCGCCATGACCTCATCCAAAATCAAGAGCACCCCATAGCGGTCGCAGACCTCGCGGATGCGCTTGAAATAGGTGGCCACGGGGGGCAGCACCCCGGCAGTGGCGCCGACCACTGTCTCGGCGACAAAGGCGGCCACATTTTCAGGGCCGAGGGCGAGGATTTTATTTTCTAGCTCATCGGCCAGGCGCTGTGCGTATTGTTCGTCGCTCTCGCCCTCATGTTGATAACGATAGGGGTAGCAGGGCGACACATGGTGGGCCTCGGCTAACAAGGGCTTAAAAGGCTCACGGCGCCATTCATTGCCGCCAACCGCTAAGGCGCCGAGGGTGTTGCCGTGGTAGCTCTGGCGACGGGCGATGTACAGACGGCGTGTGGGCTCGCCGCGCTCGACAAAGTACTGTCGTGCGAGTTTAAGGGCGGATTCCACCGCCTCAGAGCCGCCCGAAAGGAAATAAACGTGGTCTAAATCGCCCGGGGCACGTTCGGCCAAAAAGGTGGCCAACTCTTCGGCGGGCTGGTTGGTAAAAAAACCTGTATGCGCGTAGGCAAACTGATCCAGTTGGTCTTTGATGGCCTGGATAACGTCAGGATGGCTGTGGCCCAGGCAGGAAACAGCAGCGCCGCCGCAGGCATCGATATAGCGTTTGCCATCTTGGTCGACGATTTCGATGCCATCGCCAGCAACGGCTACAGGTAGCGTACTTTTGGGTTTGCGGTGAAATACGTGTGTCATAGTGTGTGGCTTTATCAATGGAGTATGGGCAAAGAGTGGTCTGCGTGGCTAATTAGTGGCTCAAAGCGGTGTGTTATAAAGCAAAGAGAACTTGAATCCTGGTGATATGGAGGACGAGTTATGTCATTGATTTATGGGGGAATACCCTCTCTAAGCACTGAAACAAATGTTTTGTTTTAATTGCTAAGGAAACGCTTTTCAACATGTGTTGCAGTGACGTTGTTGTATTGGTCCGTGTTGCAACAACTGTTTCATATAGAATAACGCACACACTATAGAAGTCAAAAAACAAAGGGTGTGGACTCGATAACAAAAGTAAATTGTTGCGCTTTTGCGTCATCGTCTCGTTTTTAGAGCGAATTAAAGAGGGATGCTATGAGTATGAATCTAGTAGCACCGCGTTCCCTACAAGAGTTGACGGAACGCTTACAAGAGAGTTTTTCTGATATGCCCCCGCAGTTTCAAATTGGGGCTCGGTATTTATTGGATAATCCATCCGAGGTGCCGATTTCTTCAATGCGCAAGATTGCTCAACAGGCTGGGGTACAGCCCGCTACCTTGGTGCGTTTGGCTCAGTCTTTGGGGTATGAGGGGTGGACCGGGTTAAAAGAGATTTTTGTGCACTCGTTGCATGCGGGTGAGCATGCTTATGCCTTACAGGCGCGCAAGGTAGTACGGCAGCGGCATCGCCCAGACCGGGTGGCCAAGGCCGTTGAGGCCCAAACACACAACGTACAAAAGCTATCTGAGCTCAACAGCGGGCGACTCAGCAAGGCCGTGGATATTTTGGTCAAGGCCCGTCGTGTTTATGTGGCTGGCTTTAGGGCCTCTTATGCTTCGGCCTTTACCTTTCATTATTTGTACCGTTTCTTTCGTCCCTCAGTGACGATGATGCGCAGTGAGGCCGGGACCTTTGAGATGGAGCTGCGGTCTTTGCGACCTGGTGATGTGATTGTGTTGATTGCCTTTGCCCCGTATTCACAAGAAATTGTGCGGGTGTATGAGGCGGCCCGCAAAACGGGTTGCAAGATTCTTTCGCTGTGCGATAGCCCGGTGGCGCCCATTGCGCTAGAGGCGGATTGTAATTTACTCTTTTCAACCGATATGCCGTCATTTTTTCCTTCTTGTACGGCGTCGGTTGCCCTGGTCGAGGTGTTGGTAGAGCAGGTCTTGGCCCGCACCGGGCGTCGGGCCATCAGTGGGCTAGAGCATGCTGAAACGCAGCTGCAACAAATCGGCGCCTACTGGACCAAAGAGGATGAGTGATGGGGCGGCTGCGCCCAATGGGATGATTATGCTATGCCGGCGGGGTGTTCTATTAGTACAATGAGCTTATGATGACACTTGAGAGTCTGCTATGAACTGGCTGAGATTAAAAAACTATTTCTTGTCTTTGTGTGTGGCCCTTTTTGCATTAGGGGCTGTGCACACCCCAGCAATGGCCCAAGAGGGCAGCGGCACGGGTGAGGTACGCCGCCTCGATCATGATAATCAGAAAATTACCCTCAAACATGGCGCCATTTCTGAATTAGATCTGCCGGCCATTACCTTGGTGTATCTCATTGAGCCGTCAATGATGGAGGGCTTGGCCCCGGGTGATAGCGTACGTTTTACAGCACGCCGCAGTGATGACGGTGAGTATGTGATTATCCGTATCCGCAAGCGCTAAAGCGCACACAGGCGGCCCGCTCAAAGAGCCTGCTGCACAACAAAATCTGTTGCACGGTAAACCCTGTTACACGGCAAACCCGCCACTCTAAAAAACTGCAGAGTGACGGGCGGTGGAGCCTCATTGCAGGGTAATTACTGTGCTTTACCCTGCAGTGAGCGGTCATCAAAAAGGCCTAGAGCACATAACGCGCTAGGTCATCGCTTTGAACGGCATCGCTGAGCTGTTCGTTGACGTAGTCGGCATCAATAACAACTTTTTGCTCGCCTTTGCTGCCAGCATGAAATGAGAGCTCATCCAGCAGTTTTTCCATCACGGTGTAGAGGCGTCGGGCGCCGATGTTTTCGGTGCGCTCGTTGACCTCATAGGCCAGTTCGGCCAGACGACGAATCCCCTCATCGGTAAATTCTAGATGGACATCCTCGGTGGCCATCAGGGCGGTGTATTGCTTGGTTAATGAGGCATCAGTTTCAGAGAGGATGCGCACAAAGTCATCTGCCGTCAGAGAGTCGAGCTCGACGCGGATGGGAAAGCGCCCTTGTAACTCGGGGATGAGGTCCGAGGGCTTGGACAGATGAAAGGCGCCAGAGGCAATAAAGAGGATATGATCCGTGCGTACGCCGCCGTATTTGGTATTGACGGTAGTGCCCTCAACGAGGGGGAGCAGGTCGCGCTGTACCCCTTGGCGTGACACCTCGCCAGCGGTTTGCCCTTCGCGCGCGGTGATTTTGTCAATTTCATCCAAAAACACAATGCCATTTTGTTCGGCATTGCGAACGGCCTCGGCGCGCAGCTCTTCTTCATCGATGCGTTTGGCGGCCTCTTCTTCGCATAGGTGTTTAAAGGCCTCTTTGACGGTGACTTTGCGAGGCTTGCTGCGCTCTTGGCCCATCCCTGCAAACATCGAGCGCAATTGCTCGGTCATTTCTTCCATCCCAGGAGGGGCCATGATCTCCATTTGAGGCATGGGTTGGGCCAACTCAATTTCAATTTCGGTGTCGTCTAGCTTGCCCTCGCGCAAACGTTTGCGAAATACCTGACGGGTATTGCTTTCCTCGCGCATGGGCTCGCCTTGGGCGTCTCGAGAGGGCGGTAATAATACGTCCAGTATGCGATCCTCGGCGGCGTCCTCGGCCTGTGTTTGCACACGACGTTTTTCAATTTCACGGGTTTGCTTGATTGAGGCGCTGACCAAGTCACGAATGATGGTTTCCACATCTCGTCCGACATAACCGACCTCAGTAAATTTGGTGGCCTCGACCTTGATGAAAGGGGCGTTGGCCAGTTTGGCCAGACGACGGGCGATTTCGGTTTTACCCACACCCGTGGGGCCAATCATCAGGATGTTTTTAGGGACGATTTCATGGCGTAGGGGTTCGGCGACCTGCTGACGGCGCCAGCGGTTGCGTAGGGCCACAGCGACCGAACGCTTGGCACGCTCTTGGCCAACAATGTTTTTTTCGAGTTCAGAGACGATCTCTGCGGGTGTCATGGTTGCAGCTGACATAGGGAGATAACCTTGTTTGTTCAAAGAGATTCAATGACGTGGTTCTGGTTGGTGTAAATGCAGATATCACCTGCGATACTCAGTGCCTGAGAGACGATCTCAGCGGGGCTGAGGTCGGTGTTTTTGACCAATGCAAGCGCGGCGGCCTGGGCAAATGCCCCGCCCGAACCAATGGCAGCAACGCCGTCCTCGGGCTCAACCACGTCGCCATTGCCCGTGAGGATGAGCGTGTGCTCTTTGTCGGCAACCAGCAGCATGGCCTCGAGTCGACGCAGCATGCGATCGGTACGCCAATCGCGCGTGAGCTCAACGGCAGAGCGCAGCAGTTGGCCCTGGTGCTCTTCTAGCTTGGCCTCAAAGCGCTCTTGCAAGGTAAAAGCGTCGGCAGTGGCGCCGGCAAACCCAGCCAGAACGGTATCTTTGTAGAGGCGGCGGATTTTTTGTGCGGTGCCCTTGATGACGGTGTTGCCGAGTGTGACTTGGCCATCGCCACCGATGGCGACGTCGGCGCCGCGGCGTACCGCAACGATAGTTGTAGCGTGAAATTGTTCCATAAAATTCCTTCCAGTTTTGTATGTAGGTGGGGGCGTTTCCCCGAACTTCAAGAGCCGCTAATAAAAATTTTAGTGGGCAGGCAAGAAACAAAAAAGCCACGCCCGATGATTTGGCGTGGCTAATTGAATCACCTGTATCAGGTGCGGTGCATGGAGCAATTAAGCGTGATCAGTCACCATAGAGCTTTTGGCGTTTTTCACGGCGCTCTTGGGCCTCGAGCGAGAGGGTCGCTGTGGGTCGGGCCAATAAGCGCTGAATGCCGATGGGCTCACCGGTTTCCTCGCACCAACCGTACTCACCGCTTTCGATGAGCTGCAAAGAGTACTGCACCTTTTTGAGCAGTTTGCGCTCGCGGTCACGGGTGCGTAGCTCGAGTGCGTGCTCTTCTTCGATGGTGGCGCGGTCGGCAGGGTCAGGAGCCAACTGCGTTTCACGCAGGTTTTCAGTCGTCGCCCCGGCGTTAGCGAGGATCTCGCTCTCGAGCTCTTGGAGGCGGTTGCGGAAAAACGCTAACTGTGCGTCGTTCATGTATTCGGACTCGGGCATAGCCACAAGTTCTTCTACTGTGAGTAGATCTTTGGGTTCATTGGAATTGCTTGCCATGATCGTTCCCTTTATTGTCATGTGGGGCAATGCCCCGGCCTAAAGCCTGGAGCGGCGGACGCAGCGTGCTGACATCACCAAAGGCTGTGTCACGCATGCATGGTCTGCCATCATCCCGTTGCTGCATATTAAGCCGAGCAATGGCAACGAGGAGATATGCGACAATCCGTTTTAATCCCCAGATTTGCCATTATCAGGCTTTGAGGTCGCTTTAAAAGCATCCAATCATCAGGTTGATACCTTTGGTGTACCGACACTCATTAAAGGTGTGCGCCGGTTAAGCTGCGATTACATCACAGCCGATGCAAAAGCGCAAATGAGTAAATCTCTGTTTGTAGGCTATAAATGGGGGCAATGTGTTTTGTTTTCAAGGGGTTGAGCCATGTGACCTAGGGTTATACCTAGTCAGTCAATAGTCCCTAGTTTTTTGTCGGAAATACGCGCATGAGGGCAGGCAGCGATTGACCGTAACGGGCGGCAATTTACAGTGTGCAGTCACTGCACAAGGCGCGTAGCTCGGTCTCTTGCTTGGCAAAGTCAAAGCCTGCTAAAGCAATGCATTGGGCAATTTGTTGGCTCAACTCGGGGGCATGCAGCTCAACCACTTGGCGGCACTCGGTGCACACCACAAAGAGATCATGTGGGGCACCTGCGGCATCCACGCAGGCCGTCCAGGCATTAACGGCGTCGATGCGGTGGATGAGGCCCTGCTCGGTGAGAAAATCTAGGGCGCGGTATACCGTGGGTGGGGCCGCCCCGGGATGGACGTCTTGCATCCGCTCTAAGAGCTCATAAGCCTTGAGGCTGCGATTGGCACGAATTAGCATCTCGAGCACGGTGCGACGTAGCGGGGTGAGGCGCTTGTTACGCTGGCGGCAGATCTGTTCGGCAATTTTGAGCTGGGCCTGTAAAGCGGGTGGTGTCAGTACCTGTACAGTCATGGTCGTTACTCACTATTAAACCAATGTTTGGTATGTTATAACATAACACTTTACAGATGGCAGGAGATCCCCCCATGGCTCGCAGTAAACCGTCGGCCCAAAAAAGGCGCAAAAGTTGGTTGTTGGCGTCTGTTTATCAGCGTCTGACTGTGGTGGTACCGCTTTTGTTGCTGATTTGGGCACTCACCGTTTGGGCGCTATCTGAATTTTAATCCCTATTTTGCTTCCCAGGGCGCATTGATCGCTTAGGGCAGAGGGTCTATGAAAAAAAACAACTCCCCATCCTCTATTGACCACATTCCTTTACCTGCTGCGCTATCTGATACGGGCGTGCCCTCTGATGCTGCCCCAGCGGTTTTGACACTGCGCTCTGTCAGTTTGGGCTGGCGGGGGAAGTGGGCGGTGCGGGATGCCACAGGGGTGTTTCAACAGGGGGGCTTATATGCAGTGGTGGGGCCTAATGGCGCGGGCAAATCCACTTTTTTAAACGCTTTGGTGGGGCAGTTACCCCCAGCACAGGGGCAGATCCAGCGTGCCTCAACCGCACGGTTTGCCTATCTGCCACAACACCATGGGTTGGATCTGAGCTTTCCCATGAGTGTGTATGACTTTGTGGCATTGGGGTTGTGGGCCGAGGTGGGGGCGTTTCGCGCTTTGACCCGCGCACAGCATGGGCAGGTGCAGCAGGCGCTGCAGCAGGTGGGGTTAGCAGATTTTGCTCATCGATTATTGGGGACCCTGTCAGGGGGGCAATTACAGCGTGTATTGTTTGCTCGGGTAGCGGTGCAGCAGGCCGAGGTGGTGCTGCTCGATGAGCCGTTTGCCGCCGTCGATGAGGCCACCTCTGCGCAGCTGTTGCAGATCGTGTTGCAATGGCATCAGCAGGGGAAAACGGTGATTGTGGTGCTGCACGATTTAGAAATGGTGCGGGCGCATTTTCCGCAAACGGTATTATTGGCGGGGCAGGTGGTGGGATGGGGGCCGACCGAGCAGGTGCTCAGCGATGAAAACCTGCATTTGGCCCGTCATTTATGTGCAGGGGATTTTCTGTGATTGCACTTTGGGATTTCTGGATCGGGCCATTTATAGAGTTTGGCTTTATGCGGCGCGCATTAGCAGCGACGGTGGCATTGTCGTTGGCAGCGGGTCCCTTGGGGGTGTTTTTGATTTTGCGTCGTCTGAGTTTGATGGGCGATGCCTTATCACATGCCATCTTGCCTGGGGTGGCGGTTGGGTATTTGGTGGCGGGTTTGTCGCTGCCGGCCATGCTCATCGGTGGGGTGGCGACGGGGTTATTGGTGGCTTTGTTTTCCGGCTGGGTGGCGCGTGTGGCGCCCATCCGCGAGGACACCAGTTTTGCGACTTTTTATTTGATTTCTTTGGGGCTGGGCGTTTTGTTGGTGTCCATGCGCGGCAGCAATATGGATTTGCTCCATGTGTTGTTTGGCTCGGTGCTGGGGTTGGATGACGGTGCTTTGCTTTTAGTGAGTACGGTATCCAGTGTGGCCTTGCTTGTTTTTGCCATGATTTATCGCCCTTTGGTGATGGATTCCATTGATCCTCAGTTCAAGCGCTTTTATCGGCGGGTGTCCTTTTTTGCCCATATGTCGTTTTTGATTTTATTGGTGTTGACCTTGGTGGCTGGTTTTCAGATTTTGGGCACCTTGATGGTGGTGGGGTTGATGATTTTGCCCGCTGCCGCTGCACGCTTTTTGGGGCAGGGTGCCGCCGCGCAATTGTTGATATCTGCGTTGTTGGCCATTTTGGCCTCTTTTTTGGGTTTGTTGGCTTCCTTTCATTTTGATGTCCCCACCTCACCCACCATCATTTTATTGGCCGGTTTATTTTATTTATTGGCGCTGTTTTTAGGTCCTCATGGTGGGCTGAAACAGCATTTATATCGCGGGCGCCGGGCCCGCTTGTTAGGGGTGGGGTTGGCGGGTGGCCTGGCGTTATGGTCAGGGGCACCTGTTGGGTCCGCCGGCAGTGCTTGGGCCAAGTCGGGTGCTGCGCAGGCTGAGGCCGCTGTGCAGGTGGTGGCGAGTTTCCCGGTGGTGGCCGATATGGCAGCGCAAATTGGGGGGGATGCCGTGCAGTTACATACCATTGTGGGGCCCGAGCGCAGCGCACATCATTTTGAACCCAGTGCACGCGATATGCAGACCTTGATCGATGCCGATTTGTTGGTGCTCAATGGCGCCGGATTAGAGCCCTGGGCGCCGGCCTTGGTCCAGGCGGCTGATTATACGGGGCCCGTGCTGCAGGCATCAGAGGGGTTGTCATTGCGCGAGGGGGATCCGCACGCCTGGTTGCGTGTGGATTATGCGCAGCATTATGCGCGTCAGATTTATGCGGCGCTGAGCGATTTATTGCCCGATTCAGCGCAGGCCGAGTTAACAGCGCGTTACGAGGCCTATGATGCTGATTTGGCGGCATTGCATCAGCAGCTCAAAGAGGATTTTGGCCCTGATTCAGGGCGTTGTGTTGGGGTGGCTGTGGCGCATGATTCTTTGTTTTATTTTGAGCAAGCCTATGGTTGCCCCCGCATTGTGCCGCTTGAGGCTGCCAGCCTAGAGGCTGAGATTTCTGCTCATAGCTTGGCGCAGCTCATTCGTGATGTACGGGCCGAGCACATACAGGCGGCCATCCCCGAGTTTGGGGTGGATGCGCGTCTGATTGAGCAGGTCGCGCGCGAAACGCAGGTCCCATTGGGGGAGCCCCTTTATACTGAGACATTTGCGGTGGATGGGGCGCCGGTAGATAGTTATTTGTCCATGATGCAGTGGAATCAGCAGGTGCTCAAGCAGGTACTCCCGTAGTGGTTAGTAGGGGTAGCTGCTAGCAGGGGTAGCTGTTAATCGCGCCATTTTACTTTTTGGGTTCGTTGTTATCGGCATCCTCGGGCGTGCGGTTGGTGTTCTTTCGAGCCCGTGCGCGCGGATGGCTTTGATCGTAGACCTTGGCTAAATGCTGAAAGTCCAGGCGGGTGTAGATCTGGGTGCTACGGATATTTTCATGCCCCAGCAGTTCCTGCACTGCACGCAGGTCTTGAGAGGACTGCAAAATATGACTGGCAAAGCTGTGCCGCAGTCGGTGGGGGTGGACATGCTCGGCCAACCCGACGGCTTGGGCGCGTCGCGCCAATTGTTGCTGGATTACCCGTGGATGGATGCGGCGGCCACGTTGGCCTAGAAATAGGGCCGCTGCCTGGTCGATGGGCAGTCCTTCGGTGCTGGGCAGCAGCAGTGGGCGCACCTGCAGCCAATGCGTTAGTGCTTGCAAGGCATGGCGCCCAATGGGCACGATGCGGGTTTTTTGGCCCTTGCCCTCGACCCTGAGGTTGTGGTTTTCTAAATCCAACCAACTGCTGGATTGATAGCTCCCCTCTTGGGTATACCGATGATCCAGAGAGACCAGCTCACTGAGGCGCAGTCCACAAGAATAAAACAGCTCAAAGAGCGCCTGATCCCTATAGGCAATGATGCTGTCAGGATCTGGTTGTTCCGTAGGTGGTCCTTGAGGGGCCCCTTGATCCAGCAATTGTTGGGTTTGCTCTACGGACAGGGCTCGGGGCAAAGGCTGCGGGGATTTGGGGGCCCGTACATTGAGACAGGGGTTGGGCCCTGGATGGTGCCCGCTGGCTTCGAGCCACTCAAAAAAGCGTCGCCAGGCCGACAAGCGTCGTGACAGACTACGGGGCTGTTCGCCCTGCTGGTGCAAGGCGGCCAGTGTCTGTCGTATCTGCTGCGTTTGCAACTCGATGAGCTCATTTGGGGCCGTCATCTCGAGCAGTTTTTGCACATCTCGTCTATAGGCGGCCGCAGTGTGTGGGCTCAGGCGGCGTTGCTCGAGCAGATTGGTTTCCCATTGCGTGAGCCAGTCCTGAGCGGTGTTCATGAGGCGTTGCTCAATGCAGCGGCGCACAGTCCGGCAATATGCTCAAGAAAGTCAGTGGCCATGTCGGCGCTAAAATGGCTGAGTGCCGATGAGGCCACGATCAGCGCGCCCATGGGGCGGTCATCCTGAGGGTGTTTCAAGGCGGTGTAGGCCATGCTGTGCAGGTGCTCGGGTAGCCCAAAATCAAGAGGGGCCTCGGTGATGGGGCCGCTGTAGTTTTGTTGGATGGGGGCCGGCAGCTCGGAGGTGTTGAGCAGGCGCGCCTCATCCACCCCAAAGGTTTTGGCCAAGGCCGCCGCCATGGCTTTGGGGTCATTGGCCCACTCGGGGTGCAGGATCAGGCGGCAGGCCCATTGATGGGTTTGTTGGCGGATGGTTTCACTGCGCTGCGCATTGCTGATCAGGGTATAGAGCTGCTCTTGGGTTTTTTTATTTTCCTGCTGTAGCCGTTCGACCTGGCGTTCGATAAACGAGATCACCCGATTGTCATTTGAGGACGGGAGTTTGAGTTGATAGAGGGCATCGCCCTGCTCAAGTAAAAAATCTGGGTTTTGAGCTAAAAACTCGAGGATGGCCTGGCGATCGTATGTTTTCTGTGTCATGGCTCTTTACTTGTGACTGTGGATGTGGATGGATGGAGGAGCGCCGCTGGAATAGGCGGTGCCTCCGCCGGTATTTTATAGCGGTTGTAGCTCCATAAGTACTGTTCGGGAAAGCGTCGAATGAGCGCCTGCATGGCATCATTGATATGCTGCACAAAGGCGGCCAGATCGGTGGGATAGGGCTCGGGCACCCGGATATAGTGGATGCGCCAGCCTTGTCCTCGGGGCAGACGCTCACCAGCAGTCAGGATGACCGGGACATTGGCTTGCTGTGCTAAACGTGCCGCCAACGTCATGGTATAGGCCGGCTTATCAAAAAAGGTGGCCCACACGCCGTCCCCCGAACTGGGTACCTGATCCGGCAGCATGCCCACGGCTTCGCCGCGGCGTAGGGCGCGCATAAACTCACGTACCCCACGCATATTGGCAGGGACCGAGCGCAGCCCGGGCAGATCGCGGCCGACCTTCATAGCAGGCTCTAAAAAAGCCTGTCGAGGGGGACGATACATGACGGTGATGGGCCCATGTTGGACGAGGATGCGGGCGGTGATTTCAAAACAGCCTAAATGCGGGGTGAGGTATAAAACACCTCGTTTTTCGGCCAAGGCCTCATGCACAATATTGATTTGAGGGTTGTGACAACGGGCCAAGGCGCTGTTGGTCTTGAGCCACACCTTGGGGATTTCCATGATCATGGCCCCAGTTTGGGCAGCTGCGCGGCGGGCAAAAGCCGCATTTTCATAACCGGCTTGGCGTGCATTGTCTTGTAAGCGCTGTCTATAGCGCCCAGGCAGCCAATAGACCAGCAGGCCTAAACATTTGCCAACGCCGTGCATGAAGCGCAAAGGCAAGTGGGACAACAACTTTAAGAGAAATAAAACCATAATTCTCGTGCGCTATTAAGTGATAACCATGAAAGCTCGCGCTATTTGGCTTAAAATGCTGCCTATCGCTGAGTTAACCGACAACTTGCGGAGCGATACCCTCGCATTGTACAGGGGGTAAAAATTAACCGCTAAAGCGTCGCGCCCTGAACCATAGTGCTTTGTACTTTATTCCGTGGTGCTACGCCCTTTGTTTCATTCACCAAGCCCCGCGGATGAGGTGGGGCCCATGAAAGGACGCTACCACAGTGGCAAAAAATAACGATTTCTTATTTACTTCCGAGTCAGTTTCCGAGGGTCACCCAGACAAGGTGGCCGATCAAATCTCAGATGCCATCCTCGATGCCATTTTAGAGCAAGACCGCTTTGCGCGGGTGGCAGCGGAAACTTTGTGTAATACAGGGTTGGTCATTCTTGCCGGTGAGATTACGGCCGATGCTGATGTGGATTACATCCAGGTCGCCCGTGACACCATCAAGCGCATTGGCTATGACAATGGCGAGTACGGCATTGATTATGCTAACTGCGCGGTGCTGGTCGGCTTTGACAAGCAATCCCCCGATATCGCCCAAGGGGTCGATCGTGATCCATCAAATAGCGCCGACCAAGGGGCAGGCGATCAGGGGCTGATGTTTGGTTACGCTTGTGATGAGACCCCCGATTTGATGCCTGCGCCTATTTGGTATGCCCATCGCTTGATGGAGCGCCAGAGCTTATTGCGCAAGGATGGCCGTTTACCCTGGCTGCGCCCCGACGCCAAGTCGCAGGTGACATTTAAATACGCCAATGGTCAGCCGGTCGAGGTAGACACCGTGGTGTTGTCTACGCAGCACGCCCCAGACATTTCTCAGGATGAGATTCGCGAGGCCGTGATCCAAGAGATCATTCGTCCGGTCTTTGCCGATGGTCTGTTGACCGAGGATACCCGCTATTTGGTGAATCCTACGGGTAATTTTGTCATCGGCGGCCCCAAAGGGGATTGCGGGTTGACCGGGCGCAAGATCATTGTGGACACCTATGGGGGTGCCTGCCCGCATGGTGGGGGGGCTTTTTCTGGTAAAGACCCCTCTAAAGTCGACCGTTCGGCTGCCTATGCCGCGCGTTATGTGGCTAAAAACATTGTGGCCGCTGGTCTGGCCCGCCAATGCGAGGTGCAGGTCAGCTACGCAATTGGGGTGGCCGAGCCCATCAATATCACCGTCTATACCGAGGGGACCGGGGTGATTTCTGATGATGCAATCGCCCGTTTGGTGCGCGAGCATTTCGATCTGCGCCCACGGGGCATTATTTCGGCTTTAGACCTGTTGCGCCCCATCTATAGCAAGACAGCAGCTTATGGGCATTTCGGCCGTTCCGAGCCCGAGTTTAGCTGGGAGGCCACCGATTTGGCGCCGACACTGAAACAAGCTGCAGCGCGTCTTTAATTTTTGATGATAAAAAATACGCTCCTCACAGGGGCGTATTTACTTTTATCAGCTGCGTTGCCTTTCTAAGGTGCGCAATCAGTGCTTTTGTGTTTCAATATTAGGCACTTGTTTTTCAAGTCTATTGAATAAAAAGACCTGAGGAGCGTTGCGACGGCTGTTCATGCTGCCAGGCTCAGGTCTTTCGTTGACGCATTATCTTTAGCCAACGACGCTCACCGGTGATCTGTGCCCATGACTCATGGGCATGAACCAAATGGAGCTCACTTATGAACGTTGTAACTCAAACTTCTTTTGATGACTATAAAATTGCCGACATCAGTCTGGCCGAATGGGGACGGCGCGAAATAGCGATCGCTGAAACAGAGATGCCCGGCCTGATGGCGACCCGCGAAGAATACGCCGAGTCTAAACCCCTCAAGGGGGCGCGTATTGCGGGTAGTCTGCACATGACCATCCAGACGGCAGTGCTGATCGAAACGCTGGTTGCCCTCGGTGCCGAGGTACGTTGGGCCTCTTGCAATATCTATTCCACTCAAGATCACGCTGCCGCGGCCATTGCCGCCGAGGAGATCCCTGTTTTTGCGATCAAGGGCGAAACCCTCGAGGAGTACTGGGAATATCAGCACCAGATCTTTAGCTGGCCCGGTGAGCAGGCAAATATGATTTTAGATGATGGGGGCGATGCAACCCTCTTGCTGCATTTGGGCGCTCAGGCAGAAAAAGACGCCAGCGTGCTGGATCACCCCAGCAGCGAAGAAGAAGAGGTGCTCTACGCCAGCATCCGCAGCAAACTGAGCGAGGACCCTACCTGGTATTCCACCAGATTGGCTCAAATTAAAGGGGTCACCGAGGAAACCACCACGGGGGTACAACGCCTCTACCAGATGTCCAAAGAGGGCACCTTGGCCTTTCCTGCCATCAACGTGAATGACTCAGTCACTAAATCCAAATTTGATAATTTATACGGCTGCCGCGAGTCACTGGTTGATGGGATCAAACGGGCCACTGATGTGATGGTCGCCGGTAAAATTGCCGTTGTTTGCGGCTTTGGTGATGTGGGTAAGGGCAGTGCTCAGGCGCTATCCGCCCTCAAGGCTCAGGTCTGGGTGACCGAGATCGATCCCATTTGTGCACTGCAGGCAGCGATGGAAGGCTACCGCGTGGTCACCATGGAAGAGGCCGTCGAGCACGCAGATATCTTTGTGACGGCCACCGGTAATTACCATGTGATTACCCGTGCCCATATGGAGCGCATGAAGGATCAAGCCATTGTCTGCAACATCGGTCACTTTGATAATGAGATCGATGTGGCCGGCTTGAGCGATCTCGAGTGGGAGGAAATCAAGCCTCAGGTCGATCATGTGATTTTCCCTGATGGCAAGCGCATCATCCTGCTCGCCAAAGGGCGTTTGGTCAACCTAGGGTGCGCGACCGGGCACCCCTCATTTGTCATGTCGGCGTCCTTTACCAACCAGACCATTGCTCAAATCGAGTTGTTCCAACATGGTGATCGCTACGAAACAGGTCAGGTCTATATGCTGCCCAAGCATTTAGATGAAAAGGTGGCGCTGTTGCATTTGGGCAAGCTCAATGCCAATTTGACACGCTTGAGCGAGGAGCAGGCTCGCTATATCAACGTCCCTGTAGATGGACCTTATAAAGTCGATCATTATCGCTATTAATCGCTGTTTCAGGGGGCGGGTCAGTGACCCCCTCCTCATGCGCGTTATACGAGCTGGAGCCTTAAGTGCTCCAGCTTTTTTTATGGGCATTGCGCGAGGAGGGCACAGACTGATAGCGGTTTGATGCCCTAGGGGGATGAACGTTGGTCTTAGAGTGATGGTGCTGCTTTGGCCCAACCCATTTCTGTCAACACCGCGTCCAGAGGTTCATCGTGGGGCTGGGGCTGATAGTCGAATTCACTCAGATCGCCGCAAGACCAGGCAATGCCAATGGTAATAAAGGGGTGGTATTGGGCCCGCAGTTGGGCAATGGTGCGATCGTAGTAGCCTTTGCCATAACCCAGCCTATCCCCTTGGCGTGTAAACCCTAGGGTTGGAACCAGGATGATGTCGGGTTTTGGGGCCGTTTCCGGCGTATCGGGCTCAGAGATGTGATAGCGCCCGACCTTCATGGGGGTCTCAATATCCCATGGACAAAACCGCAGGGGGGCATCCTCAGTGTCGATACAAGGTAAAGATAGTGTGATTCCGTTGTCTTCTATCGACCATTTGTTTAATAATGGCTGTAGCTCGGGCTCTGCCGGCAGTGACCAAAAAGCAGCGATATTCAGAGGCTCATCACGCTGTTGGGCACGCATCGTCTCTTGTTGGGTGGCCAGCCAGGTATACAGGCGGGCGCGGATGCGCAAAGCGCCCATGCTGATATCGCGAGGGCCTTGTGCCGCACGTTTTTGTAGCAATTGGTCGCGCAAGCTTGCGGTATGATTAGGGATGTTTGAGTTCATTTCATCAGGTTTATTGAGGGTTCAGGAATATCTATGGGGATTCAACAGTTTTTGTATGCAAAATACCTTAAGCCGTTAGCGCAGGGGCTCACCCTGGTCGGGCTGACGGTGGGTTTGGCTGGCTGCGCCCAAAGTAATGCAGCAGATGCTGCTGATCATACCGTTAGCGAGACTGAAACCGCAAAGGATGCCGACACGAGTCGTTCTGTACTGAACCCTTATGATGGTCCGCGTTGGCTCGAGCTGCCCGAGGTGGACCCCAAGGCGCGCGCTGCTGTTGAAAAGGCGGCCAAAGCTTATGAAAAGAAACAATGGGACAAATTGGGCGAGCAGATCAGCGCAGCCAAAGAGGATCCGATATTGGGCCACTACCCCGAGTATTGGTGGTTGGTGCAACAACTAGAGGTCAAGGCCATGCCTGTGCGTGAGGCTGCCTTGCAGCGTTATATCGATGATTATGCAGATACTTATTTGGCCGAGCGGCTCAAGGGGGATTGGGCGGTGGCCGCTGCTCGGGCAGGGGATTTTCAGCGTATTTTAGATTTAGATCCCCCCACCTTTGGGCGTGCTGATGTGTTTTGTGCTCAGGCTCATGCCTTGCATATGGCTGGGGTTGATCTGGATTTAGACGCGGTGATGCGCGAGTTTCGTCCCAATGAGGTGTGCTGGGGGATGCTGGATCAGCTGTGGGCAGATGATGCCTTGCCTTGGAGCCAACTGCAGCAGATGCTGCGGGGGGCCTTAGAGCAGGGCAAGACCACCCAAGCACGGCGTACTGCTGCCCTCATGTTTAATGGCAAGCAAATGCAGGATTACACCGCACTGATGGACAACCCACGCCGCTGGTTGGGGCAGCAGTCGGCACCTGCCAATGCCCGTGAGCGCGAGCTGTTGACACTGGCGCTCTCTCGTTTGGCCCGCAGCGATGATCGCGAAGCCCAAGCGCAATATATAGAGAAACACTGGCAGCAGGTGCTCACGCCTGAGGATCAAGATTGGGTGTGGAGCCAGTTTGGGTTGGTACCAGCGCTACGCGTAGAGCCCGATGCCGCACGTTGGTATCGCAAAACTGGCAGTACCCCCAAAACGGACTACAACCATGCCTGGGAGGTGCGGGCCGAGTTGCGCGAGTACCCCATTAATTGGGAGCAGGTACTCGCGCCACTAAACTCG
>JAJYTK010000115.1 GCA_021793095.1 Pseudomonadota bacterium | reverse complement strand
CGCTGCATTATTGGCCAGCGTGGCACCGGATTTGGCCGGCCCTTTGTTGTTGGCTGGGGCGCCTTTGGCGTATTGGTCGGGCCGCGCGGGACAAAACCCCATGCGTTATACGGCGGGCGTGGTCGGGGGATCTTGGCCCAGCTCCTTTGTCAGTGATCTCCAAGGCGGCATTTTTGACGGGGCTTATTTAGTTGAAAACTTTGAGCAGTTGGACCCCGCCAATACCTATTGGAAAAAGTTATACAACTTATACGCCAATGCAGACACTGAAACAGAGCGCTTTTTACAATTTGAGCGCTGGTGGAACGGGCACTTTTTGCTGACGCGCCAGGAAATAGACTGGATCGTACAAAACCTTTTTGTGGGTAATCAGCTTTCACGGGGGCGTTTGCACAACCCCGTGGGGGATGGGTACGTCAATTTGCGCAATATACGCAGCCCCATCATCGTGTTTGCCTCCGAGGGGGATAATATCACCCCGCCGCCTCAAGCATTGAATTGGATCTTGGACCTGTACCAAGATGTAGAAGATATCCGCGAGCATGAGCAAGTCATTGTGTATTGCCTGCATGAAAAAATCGGCCATTTGGGGATTTTTGTGTCTTCAAGTGTGGCCTCACGTGAGCATGAGGCGTTGGTCGGTGCATTGGATCTGATTGGTTTATTGCCCCCGGGTTTATATGAGGCAAAGATCGAAGATTTACACCCCCATATGCCTCATACCCAATGGATTAAGGGACGTCACCTGGTGACTTTTGTGCCGCGGACCCTAGATGATATTCGTGCGCTGGATGATGGCCGTAGCGATGAGCACGGGTTTGAGGTGGTCAACCGTATTTCGGTGATCAACCAACATATTTATGATTTCGCTATTTCTCCTGTGGTACGGGCATTGAGCACAGGTTTTAATCCGCAATGGATGCGTGCCCTGCACCCTAACCGCATGGAAAACTACCTGTGGTCCAGCCTGAATCCGATGGCTCTGTACACTCAAATGGCCGCGCGTAACGCCAAACAAGAGCGCGTTTCCATTGCTGAGGACAATATCTTTTTGGCCTGGGAGCGTTTGATGGGGAATGCGTTGGTTAACGGGCTAAATGCCTATCGAGACATACGTGATCAAACCATCGAGGCGACCTTTCATGCACTGTATGACAACCCTTATGCGCGTGCTCTGGTGGGCTTAGATGCCCCATCTGAAACCCAAAAGGTAGCGCAGTCTGATGATTCGGCGTTGCATAGCGAGCTCCGCGAACTGCGCCGCGAGTTGGCCGCCTTGGAAATTGATCAAGGAGGGACTGCTGAGGCTTTTGCTCGCGTGTTGATTTATATGGCGGGAGAGCGCACCTTTATTGATGAGCGCGCATTTAATATGCTGCACAATTTGGCCAGTCACGCGCGTCATCAACTGCATTTACCCAGCCAAGAAGAATTGCGACCCATCATGCGCCGGCAGTGGCGTATTGTGCGTGCCTACCCCGAGCAGGCGATCGAGGCGCTACCTCTTCTGGTTCAGGATCATGCAGCCCGACAATCTATTTGGGCGGCGGTGTCCAAAATTGCCGAGCTGCGTGATGTGCTCAATGTCGATGCGGGCGTGCACGAGCGGTTTGATCATGTCGCCCGTGTGATGGGCTTGACCAGTCAGTGGTCCCCAGGGGTGCGTGAGTCTCATATCAATCCTGAGGCGGTGCAGTTACCGCGCCCGGTACGGCGCCCTACAAAAGCAGCACAAGCGGGTGAGCCCAGCCCAGCCGCAGCGCATACGACAGCCACCACCCGCGCCCCAAAAGCCGCAAAAAAAGAAGCAATCAAAAAGACAGCTAAAAAAGCAGTCAAAAAAGCAGCTAAAAAGGCCGCAAAGAAATCGACTGCCCAAGGAGCAAAGAAAACCGCGACACAGGCGGCAAAAAAAAAGCACCTCAAGCAGCGAAAAAGGGGGCTAAAAAAAGCACTTAGTGGCGACTAGCGTGCGCCCACTCACTTTCTCGTGCTTTACCACCCAGCCAGGGGCTGCCCGCCCCCTTGGCTCAATGGGTGGTTTTGAGTTTGGCCTGAGCGGCCCAACGTTCTAGAGGCAGCGGGGGATCGGGCTGATAAATGCGCTGCATGACGTGTTTTAGCTCGCTATAGTCAGTAATGCCAGGCCAACGATACGGGGCGAGGTGCTGCCAGTGCTCCTCGGGGTCAAGTTCGGCAATGGCAAAACGGAAATTATTATTGCCTGGCCCCACGCCCATGCGCAAATCGGTGACCACCAATACACCATCCGTAGGATCGTAGCGTAGCCAGCCGCCCGTGAACCATTCTAGCCTTTGCAATAGGGCATGATCCTGCACCAACTGTGCATAGTGGCGCTGATGGGGCAGGCATAGGGCTTCTTTGGGGCCCGAGTCCAGCAAACTCACCATTATTTCGCAATCTTCGCCTTCTTGGGTGCGTGCAATCACGCGCCATAAAATACTGTTCATGGGCATGGGGGTGCTAAATACGTCCACCACCTCGTGGTGCGCCAGGACAGGATGCGCTTTGGCACGATGCTCTGCCCAGAATTTGGCACCTACTGTCCATCCTAAATAGGCCGTACTGAGGATCAACCCCCACACCAGCAGACGCTGAATGGTCGGGTTGGGGCGCCAAAATAGTCCCGCAAACGCCCCGACACATAAGGGCAGGGTGTAGAGTGGATCAATGATGAAAATGCTTGACCACGAAGTGGGGATGGCTTGAGTGGGCCACCATAGCTGAGTCCCAAAACTGGTAAAGGCGTCTAATAATGGGTGAGTAATGAGGCACAGCCATAGCGCTAAAAACAATCGGCGCGTGCTGTATTCAGTATGAGGGCGCCACAGTCGCCATATGAGGGTCAAGAACACAGCAAAAGCCGTGAGCACAAATAAAGAGTGGGTGAATCCGCGATGGTAAGTCATGCTGCTGATGGGATCAGCGTAGCGGACAAAAACATCCAAATCGGGCAGCGTGGCCAGTGCGGCGCCTAATAGTACAGATTTACGGCCTAAAAACCGATGTAAGGCGACCCCCGTAATACTGCCGCCAAGGACTGCTTGGGTCAGAGAATCCATGTCACTGTATTGATGCTGTGGTTGAGAGAAGAAAACTACAAACGCGCGGCGCGCACCAAACTACTCACACTGTATCCCGCTGGTGGAGAAAAGAAAACCTCATTTCCAAGCCGCCTTGGTCAGCGGTTTAAAAGGTGTCGTAGATGCCCCATAGCCCTGCCCGTCACGCGTAAATCAGCGTATGATCATCTTCGTAAAGTTGATAGTGAGAAACTTGTCGGTGATGTCATGGTTTAAACCGCATTGTTTCTATGGGTAGGTATTTGTAAGGCCTTATGTTATGTCACGGTATTTGATTGCAGCGCTCTATCACTTTGTAGCGCTAGAGGATTATAAAGAATTGCAGGCGCCATTATATGATTTTTGTGCGCAGCATTCTGTGGTGGGCACTTTATTGTTGGCCCGTGAGGGGATTAATGGCACCATTGCAGGGCCCGAGCGTGGGGTCCGTGCCGTTTTAGCGTATTTGCGTAGTGACCCAAATATGGCTCAGCTACAGCACAAAGAGGCGTGGAGCGACCAAGCGCCTTTTTATCGTTTAAAAGTACGCCTCAAAAAAGAAATTGTCACCCTAGGGGTGCCCGAACTGCGCACCGCTGAATGGGTGGGTGAATATGTGCCGCCCCAATCTTGGAACGAACTGATCAGTCGCCCAGACGTGGTGTTGGTGGATACGCGCAATGACTATGAGGTGGGCATTGGCACCTTTAAGGGAGCGGTCAACCCGCAAACAGACAGCTTCGCAGATTTTCCCCAGTGGGTGCAAGAGCAGCAACAACCGGGCGGGGTGCTCGAAGGCAAACCTCCGGTGGCGATGTTTTGCACGGGCGGTATCCGCTGCGAAAAATCCACAGCTTATTTACGCACCCAAGGCTTTGATGAGGTCTATCATTTACAGGGGGGCATTTTGCAATATCTTGAGGACATCCCCGAGGATCAGAGTATGTGGGTGGGGGAGTGCTTTGTGTTTGATGAGCGTGTCTCGGTAGGCCACGGACTTAAGCGTGGCGATTATGAGTTTTGTCGCTCTTGCCGTATGCCTGTGAGTGCGCAGGAACGTCAAATGCCTCAGTTTGAGCCGGGGGTATCATGCCCTTATTGTCATGGCACGCATAGTCCGGAAAAAATTGCACGGTTACGTGAGCGCGAACGGCAAATGCGCATCGCCAAACAGCGCCAAATTGCTCATGTGGGTGCCAATTTGGAAACATTGAAAGAGACCAAACGCCAAGAGCATGCGGCCCGCGTCGAGGCGCAAAAGGCGCTGCATGGACAGGCAGCGCAGCGTTCTACTTAGGTTGGCGGCGCGAGGCAGTGTCGCGCCGTTGTGTTTATTCTTCGGCAGGGTACATGCCTGGGGTGACGCTGAAAAAGCCTGCATCTACATGGGTGATAG
>JAJYTK010000114.1 GCA_021793095.1 Pseudomonadota bacterium | reverse complement strand
TATGTTGCTGTGGGGGCGCGTCACAATGATTGTGGCCACCATGACGGGGGTGGTTTTTGCCAGCCTGCGTTTGGATATCCTTGTGATGCTGGTATTCGTAGGGGCTTTATGGGGCGCCATTGTGTTTCCTGTCATCGCCAGTTTTTACTGGGAACGCGTCACCAACCGTGCTTTTACCACCGCAGTCATCACCGCAGTCGCACTCTTTACTATTGTGCGCTTTGAGCTGATTCCCATGACCGGGGCTGTGGCTCTGTTTTTTGAAATCATCGCAGCTATTGGCGCCAGTGTGGTTATTGGCCTGATGACCTTTGCCTTTTTCCCGCGCAATGTCGCCATCTTTGTCGCGACAGTCATGTTTATGGTTGTTGCCCCCTATTTCGCTGGTTTCCTGCGCGATTACACCGTACTTTTAGGCTCTTTGACCTCATATGGGGTGAGCACGGTAGTGTGTATCGCCATGAGTCTCGTTAGCGGTGAGAAATTTGATTTCAAATTGCTCGCCAAGCGCGTAACGGCCTTCCAGGAAGAACAGAAAGAACGCCTGGGTGGTGCCGTCACCTCATCGTAAGCGCAGCGAAATAAAACAGGAGAATAGTTATGGAACTCGATAGTTTAGTGGCTTATATTTTAGTTTGGCCAGTCATGTCCGCTGGCATTCTGATTCTACTGATTGTTTCTTTGATCAGAGATATTATTCGCGCTCGACGCGAGGGGGAAGAACTGCTTTAATCGGTTCTAATTAAGACCCACAAAAAAGGCGCCAAGATAAACTTGGCGCCTTTTTATTGCCATGAGGGAAATGTTTGGCTCTTATTTGTCTACCGGGATCAAACGCGGTGCAATCATATTTTCTGGCCGCAATATTTCCTGCAGTATTTTTTCATCCAGCAATTTTTCCTCGCGTACCAAATCCAATACCGAGCGACCTGTTTCCAGTGCCTTTTTTGCTATTCGGGTCGAGTTTTGATAACCAATATAAGGATTCAGTGCCGTCACTAATCCAATAGAATTTTGGACAAGTTTATGACAATGTGCCTCATTTGCGGTGATGCCATCAATACACAAGGCACAGAGCATATCCAGAGCGCGTTGTAACAAGCGTGTCGAATCAAACAGCTTATAAGCAATTAAAGGCTCCATCACATTGAGCTGCAATTGCCCCCCCTCGGCAGCCAAGGTCACTGCGAGGTCATTGCTGATAATTTCAAACGACACTTGATTGACGGCCTCGGGGACAACGGGATTGACCTTGCCCGGCATGATAGAGCTGCCCGGTTGTCGAGGAGGCAAGTTAATTTCATTGAGCCCAGTACGCGGACCGCTGGAAAGCAGACGCAAGTCATTACAAATCTTGGACAGCTTGGCCGCAGTGCGTTTGAGCATCCCGGAAAAAAGCACAAAATCGCCCATATCAGAGGTCGCCTCGATGAGGTCTTGGGCAGCGCGCACAGGGTGTCCGCTAAGCTCAGCCAAACGGCTCACCGCAATGGCCTGGTATCCGGGATCCGCATTGATACCCGTCCCAATGGCCGTGCCCCCTAAGTTGACATCCAATAATAGCTGCGGCGCCCAATGGACAAACCGATTGAGATCCTCTTCTAGGGTAGTCGCAAACGCGCGGAACTCTTGGCCCAGGGTCATCGGTACGGCATCCTGCAGCTGGGTGCGGCCCATCTTTATCACGCTTTCAAATTCACGGCTTTTTTTCTTGAAAGCATGAATGGTACGCCTCAAGCTATGCAGCAATCGGTCATGGCCCAGTAGCAACCCCAAACGAATCGCGGTTGGATAAGCATCATTAGTCGACTGCGCCATATTGACGTCATTGTTGGGATTCAGGTACTGGTATTCACCCTTTTGACACCCCAAATACTCGAGTGCGATATTGGCGATGACCTCATTGGCATTCATATTGGTGGAAGTACCGGCCCCCCCCTGAATCATGTCAACCACAAATTGATCGTGATAGGCCCCCTGCATGATTTGCCTGCAAGCATAAGTAATGGCCTCATGTTTTTTCTTGGTCAGATAACCAAGCTTGGCGTTCGCGTCGGCAGCAGCGTGCTTGACAATGGCCAAAGCACACACCAAATTGGAGTAATGCGACAAGGTCACGCCAGACAGGTCAAAGTTTTGCACCGCCCTGAGCGTTTGCGCCCCATAATAAACATGGGCAGGGACCTTGACCTTGCCGAGTAAATCCTCTTCGATACGGTATTCTTCTGAATCTGACACAGTACTATCTTCAAAGTTAAGAAGCGTCAATTATAAAGTCTTTTGGCACAGTTTTGGGGATGGGTTTGGATTAAGCCCATTTGCCCTGCTCGGCAGCGCGCTGCTCAAATAATGGCGCAGGTTGCCAAACTGGGCGTGCGGCACCAAACACAGGGGCAAAACGGTTTAACAGCTCAAGAGATTTTTGCAGCCCATACTGTTCACTATAATGCATTGGCCCCCCTAAAAAGCGCCCTACGCCATATCCGTGCACGGCAATCATGTCGAGCTCGATCGTACGACCCACCACCTGCTCATCCAGCATACGGGCTCCTTCATTGGCGAGCAAGGCCATCATCAAAGGCCCTAAATCGGCATGTGCAGGCGGCTGGACTTCTTGATTGAGCGGCTCGGTACACAGACGTGCACGATCCAGTTGCTGCGCGGCCTCAAATGGTCCAACCAAAAAGCCAAAATCAGTCAGCGCGGTATCAATGCGATGGCGACTCATACCCAGCGTTAATAAATCGTGGGCGGCCTCTATATAAATATCTAATAAACGCGCACCGACCCCAGCGCTGTCCGGTAAACTGCTGATAGGATGAGTGCCCGCCCGGCGTGCCAAGCCCAATAAGGTAGCCAACACCTCAGGTTGGGTGTGGGCGGTACGGCCCAACTCCCATAGCTGGCCTTGAAAAACTGCAGGACCTGGCTGTAAGCGCACCAACATAGAAGGTGCAGGCACCTGATCTAAACACTCGGTCAAAGGAGCGGCGCTGGTGGTGGCCACGATGGACTCCTCGTTGGCGATTTGCCCTAAAGTGCGCAAAGCTGCTTGTTTATCGGCAATCGAACCTTGAACAGCCTCGACCAATAAGGTGCAACCCTGCAGTGCGTCTGCCACCTGATCTGCCTGCGCTACCTGAATGACCGTCAACCCCGCTGCATTGAAATCGCGCGCCAGGTCATTGGCCATTTGTCCGCGCCCATAAATACCTACTCTATTTACGGTGCGCACTGCGGTATCGCGCTCTAAACCGGGAATACGTGCGGCTGCGCGCTCAGCACCGAAAACATAACGCAAAGCCACTGACTGCGGCGACTGGACCAACTCAAGAAATATCGAGCGCTCATTAGGCAGACCCTGCTCAAAGCCTAACTTGGCACCATCTAAAATAGCTTTGACCGCCTGCGCCTTGGCCGGTAAATGGGGATACCTGGCCTGAGCCCACGCGTACTGTTCTTGTAGGATTTCTGTGGCGTTGTCGGGCTGAATTGGCCGCTCGCTCACTTTTTGTACCGCTCTCTCTGTGGACTTTAAGCCCTGGGCAAATCGAATGGCTGCCTCAACCACATTTTCATCGACGACCTCTGCGAATAAATCAGTATCCGCCAACTCAGCAGCAGGCACCAAACGTGCCTCTAAGATCATGGGCAAGGCCTTTTCTACGCCAATGGCACGGGGTAAGCGCTGTGTCCCCCCTGCCCCGGGAATGATCCCCAAATTAACCTCGGGCAACCCCACACGTGCCCCACTGCGTGCCACACGGAAATGCGCCCCTAGGGCGAGCTCAAATCCTCCGCCCAAAGCCACTCCATCAATAGCAGCGACCACTGGCTTGGGATTGTTTTCGATGGCAGCAATGACATTTTTCAAAATAGGCTCTTTGAAAGCCAAATCAGTCCCAAACTCGCGTACATCAGCCCCCCCTGAAAACGCCCGCTCAGAACCGGTGATCACAATGGCATCAATACTGTCATCCGCATTGGCCTGAGTGATATATTCAGCGATTGCAGCACGCAATGCATAGCTCAGACCGTTGACTGGCGGATTATTAAAGGTGATCACTGCGACATTTTCGTGGACATTGTAGTGCGCGGCTTTCATTGAACCCCCTTGAAAACTTAAAACCTAAATCGAGCTAGTCATTATACCTGCCCGAGAAATTTTTAAATCCACATATCTATAGAGTTGGACGTTCAGTCCATCAGAAAGCTTTTTATTTGCCCTGCAATAATATATAATTATATAAACTATCTTAATCAATAATGATTAGCACCATCTCATTCGAGCCCCAACAACCCAACTATAGAGAGGTATCCACGCATGCTACGCTTTGATGTCCCCCCTGTTTGGTCCAATGTGACACGATGGGAGGCTTTTATCAGCTTTGCCCTTGCAGCCCTGGCCTATTGGATCAGCCCTTGGTTCATGCTTATCCTAGTAGTGCAAGGTTTTATACGCGGGTTTCTAGGCCACTACCGCTGTCCCGCCCACCGACTCTGGTCTTATATTTTTGAGGCGCGCCAC
>JAJYTK010000113.1 GCA_021793095.1 Pseudomonadota bacterium | reverse complement strand
TAGCCCTGCGTGCAACGAGGCGCAGGATTAATCGATGGGCAAAACTTCGAAGAGGTCCGTTACGAGGGTTATGGCGTTGGGGGTGCCGCTGTCATTGTGGATTGCATGACAGACAATCGCACACGCACCGTGGCCGAAGTCCGCCATGCCTTTAGCAAGCACGGGGGCAATCTGGGCATTGATGGCTCAGTTGTGTTTCAATTTAAACACTGCGGGCAGTTTATCTTTGCTCCGGGCACCAGCGAGGAAGCCGTCATGGAGGCCGCTCTCGAGGCCGGGGCCGAGGACGTCATCACCGATGATGAAGGGTTAATCGAGGTGATTTGCGAGCCCGCAGATTATGAGCAGGTCAAAAAAGCTTTCGAGGCAGCAGGTCTGGTGCCTGAGGTACAGGAAATTGTCATGAAAGCCCTCAACGAGACCGAACTCGAGGGGAAAGAGGCAGAAACCATGAAAACGATGCTGGATGCCTTAGAGTCACTCGACGACGTACAAGAGGTTTATACCACCGCCGTCATGGATGAAACTGAATAACCATCAGGGACACCCTTTCGCTCACTCTTTTGGACATCAGAGACTAACTAAACTATGAAACTACTGGTTATCGGCGCAGGCGGCCGTGAACATGCCATCGCTTGGCGTCTGACGCAATCACAACGGGTGACTCGAGTCTTTGTTGCCCCGGGCAACGGGGGGACGGCACAGGCTGAACGTATGGAAAATGTGCCACTGCACCGCAACGAGGACTTGGTCGCTTTTGCCAAAGACAACGACATTGCGTTTGCCGTGGTCGGGCCCGAGGCACCGCTGGCCAACGGAGTGGTCGACGCCTTCCGTGCCGCCGGGCTGCGTATTTTTGGGCCCACCCAAGCCGCTGCCCAACTGGAAAGCTCCAAAGAGTATGCCAAAGACTTCATGCACCGCCACCACATCGACACGGCAGGCTATCAGAGCTTTACGGATGCTCAAGCCGCTAAAGACTATGTCACCGAGCGGGGGGCACCCATTGTGATCAAAGCAGATGGCTTGGCTGCGGGCAAGGGCGTCGTGGTGGCTGAAACCCTAGAGCAGGCCCATGCTGCGATTGACAGTATGCTGGACTCTGGCGAGTTCGGACAGGCCGGCGCTCGAGTCGTCATCGAAGATTTCCTCGAGGGCGAAGAGGCAAGCTTTATCGTGCTTTGTGATGGACAGCATGTCCTGCCCATGGCAACCAGCCAAGACCATAAACGCCTCTTAGATGCCGACCAAGGACCCAACACAGGGGGCATGGGCGCGTATTCACCGGCACCCATCGTTTCGCCTACCTTGCACAACCGCATCATGCGTGAAATCATCTACCCCACCGTCCAAGGGATGGCCCGTGAGGGGCACCCTTATACAGGCTTTTTATATGCAGGCCTAATGATTGGCGACGGCCCAGACAGCACACGCCCGATCAAATTGCTCGAATACAACTGCCGCATGG
Organism: Pseudomonadota bacterium; assembly: GCA_021793095.1. Classification (GTDB taxonomy): domain Bacteria; phylum Pseudomonadota; class Gammaproteobacteria; order Burkholderiales; family Burkholderiaceae_B; genus Paenalcaligenes. The sequence continues at coordinate 3,084 of JAJYTK010000113.1, read as the reverse complement.
GCGACCCCGAGGCACAGCCGATCATGCTACGCCTCAAGAGCGATCTGAGCGAAATCTTTGAACAAGCCATAGAGGGCAAGCTAGACCAAGCCACTATCGACTGGGATCGACGCGCAGCCCTAGGGGTGGTCATGGCCAGTGCAGGCTACCCCGAAAAGCCACGCACGGGCGATGTCATCCAGCCCCTGCCCGAGGACCAAGACGACCGCATTATCTTTCATGCGGGCACGGCCCTAACAGACGGGGTTTTAACCACCTCAGGCGGGCGGGTACTGTGCATCACTGCCCTTGGAGACTCGCTGCGCCGTGCCCAAGAGGCCGCCTACAACGCCGCTACCCAGGTGCATTTTGATGGCAAGCAGTTCCGCTCAGACATTGGCTGGCGCGCACTCAAAGGTCAATCCAATCAATAGGTTTTGCATGAGCATTCCCATTTCCTTAGCACACGATTATTTTTTAGACCTACAGGATCGCATTGCCAAGCGGCTCAGCTTGGCTGATGGCACCGAGTTTCATACGGATCGCTGGACCCGCGAAGAAGGGGGCGGAGGGATCTCACGCTATTTAGAAAATGGCCCCCTCTTTGAGCGCGGTGCAGTTCTCTTTAGCCACGTCAAAGGCAATCATTTACCGCCCTCAGCAACCGCACAGCGTCCCGATCTCAAGGGACGCCCCTGGGAGGCCATGGGCGTCTCATTGGTACTGCACCCAGTGAATCCTTATGTGCCCACAACCCACCTCAATGTGCGGTTATTCGTGGCACATGCCCAAGATGAGCAGGCACCTGTATTTTGGTTTGGCGGAGGCATGGACCTCACCCCCTATTATATTTTCCCAGACGATGCCCGACATTTTCACCAAACATGTGCAGACGCACTGGCACCCTTTGGTGACGATTACTACCCTCGCTACAAGGCATGGTGCGACCAATACTTTTACCTCAAACACCGCGATGAAACACGCGGTATAGGCGGTATTTTTTATGACGATCTCAACACCCCTGATTTTGATCATTGCTTTAACTTGACTCAATCAGTGGGTGATCATTTTCTAAAGGCTTATATGCCTATCGTCGAAGAGCGTCGCCATCTACCTTATGGCGAGCGCGAGCGCGATTTTCAGGCGTATCGACGCGGCCGCTACGTAGAATTTAATCTGGTCCTTGATCGGGGCACAACCTTTGGTTTGCAATCGGGGGGGCGCACTGAGTCCATCTTGTTATCCATGCCCCCCATGGCCCAATGGCGTTATCAATGGCAGCCCGAGGCCGGCAGCCCTGAGGCCGAGCTTTACGAGTACCTGCAACCCCGTCAATGGCTATGATCAAGGTGGGTTTATTAGGGGGTAGCTTTGACCCCGTTCACAAGGCACATATTGCTTTGGCACAACGCGCGGTAGCGGCCCTAGGCCTTGACAGACTAGAGCTCATTCCAGCAGCCAATCCATGGCAGCGCGCCCCACTCAAAGCCAGTGCCGAACATCGGCTCGCCATGCTGCAGCTCGTGACTGCGGATCTCCCCGCGCTCCATATCAACCCCATCGAGCTCCATCGGGCCGGGCCAACCTATACGCTGGACACCCTCCAACAACTGCCTAAAGGGCCCGACTATTATTGGGTCCTGGGCAGTGATCAGTTGGAAAATTTTCATACGTGGCAAGGCTGGCAAGACATCCTGCAATACGTCACCTTAGCGGTGGCTCAGCGACCCGGTTCAAATATCCAGCCCGCAGATGCACTGGCTGCCCACCTAAAAAAACACCACCAGGCGCTTGAGATCATTGAATTTGAGCCCATGGAAATATCGGCAACGGATATTCGCAATCGCTTAAAACAACAGCAACCGACGGACGGCTTGCTCGACCCAAAGGTTCAGCAGTACATTAAGAGACATCAACTTTATTTATAATAGGTTACATACACCCTACATGAATTTAGAACAGCAAGAGAAAATCGTTTTAGAGGCCCTTGAGGATGTCAAAGGCCACGACATACGCGCCTTTGATACCACCCCTCTGACCAGCCTCTTTGATCGGGTCTTTATCGCGACGGGGACATCGAATCGCCAAACCAGCTCGATGGCCAACGAGGTCGTGCGTCAAGCACGCAAATATGCTTTGGATGTCGTTGCTATCGAGGGGCAGACCGAGGGCGAATGGGTACTCATTGATCTCGGGGATATCGTCGTGCACTGCATGCAAGCAGCCATTCGTGATTATTATCAGCTCGAAGACTTATGGGGCGATCATCCCCTGGATTTAGATAAAATTCGGGCCCTCCCCATGCCTGCCAAGAATAAGCCTGATTGATCTCGCCTAAACGCTACCGCTCGGACTTTATGGTTAGTTTATACCTGGCTTCAGCCAGTCCTCGTCGACATGACATCCTGAATCAACTCAACATCCCACACGATGTGTTGCAGGTCCCCAGCCCTGCTGGCGAAGATGAGCCCATCTTGCCTGGGGAATCCCCCAAAGACTACGCACAGCGCACGACCCAAGACAAACTGCGCCATGCCCTCAACTGGATAAGCACGCAGGCATTAGACGCTGACCGCCCAGTCTTGTGCGCGGATACCTGCGTGGCACTTGATAATGAGGTGTTAGGCAAACCACAAGACACCCAGCAGGCGGAATATTTCCTGGGCCGTATGTCGGGGCGCACACATCAGGTATACACTGCACAGGCGCTGGGTTATCGGGGCCGTATTTACAGCTCGTTGAGCATTAACCATGTCGTTTTCCGCCCTTTGAATGCCGCTGAAATACGCGCTTATTGCGCCACAGGCGAGCCCTTTGGCAAGGCAGGAGGCTACGGCATTCAGGGGCATGCCAGCTATTTTATTGATCGCTTAGAGGGCCGTTACAGTGCAGTGATGGGGCTGGACATTTATGACCTATACCAGCTGCTCGAGCAGGCTCAGCTCCAACATCTTTGTTTTTTGACCACCTAATTATTTAAAAAAGGCACACATAATTGTGTGCCTCATTTTTTACTTATTATCGGGCCAACCATAGCAGCCATTTAAATAAAATTGCCTGCATTTCTTTTTTGCCGTGGGTTTGGCCATTTAAGACGTAATTGTC
>JAJYTK010000112.1 GCA_021793095.1 Pseudomonadota bacterium | reverse complement strand
AGGCCACAGAATAATAGCTGTGCGCCATCATGGGCAGGTCATTGGCGCCATCCCCCATCACAATGATTTGCTCTGGGCGCGCCCCTAATTCCTGGGCCAGACGGGCCACGTGATCTGCCTTGGCTGCGCCATCCACGATATCCCCCAGTACCCGGCCGGTGAGCTTGCCATCACGGACCTCTAGGGTGTTGGCGTGGGTTTCGTCTAACTGTAGGCGTTGCTTGAGACGCTCGGTATAAAAGGTAAAACCACCCGAAACCAGCAAGGTATAGATCCCATTTTGGCGCGCCTTGGCCACCAGCTCTTGAGCCCCCGCATTTAGGCTGAGGCGCTGCTCATAGACCTGCTCTAGTGCTTCTTGGGGCACCCCCTCGAGCATGGCCACTCGGCGACGCAAGCTCTCGGAAAAATCGGTGATCTCGCCACGCATGGCAGCCTCAGTGATTTGGGCGACCTCATCCTTACGACCTGCTACCGCGGCAATTTCGTCGATGCACTCTATATTAATCAGAGTGGAATCCATATCCATTGCCAACAATTTGCAGTCACGCAAATTGTGGATTTCATCCAAATACGCAAAATCTAAACGGTACTGTGCGCACAGTGCTTTAATCTCGGCCTCGGCCCCCCGATCGGCCTGCAACACCCGTGCAATGGTGGGACCTAGCTCTTGGACCCCACTGCCCGCACTGAGGGCGGCAATTTTCTCTACCGCCAAGGGATCTAATAAGGTTGGGCTTTGTAAAATCAAATGAGTCATCAGGCCTATCTCTCGACTACTGAGCCACCAACACCCGACGGCGCTTGAGTAAATAACGCATCACAAAGCTGGGATAGCCCAACACTAAAAATAAGCTATAGGTGATGGCGTAGAACTCCCACTCTTGGGGGAAGACATTACCGATACCTGCCTCAAAGGCCGTCCCTAACAAGCCCACCAAGCCATACAGCACGGTCAGCTCTATAAAACGGTCAAAAAGGCTCTTGTGGATACCGCGCCCAGCGTTGAGCCAGCCGGGGATATAAAAAAGCACAGCCCCGATTAGTAGCAGACTCAATGTGGTTAACAACACCGACATAGAGCTGGAAAAAAACTGCTGGCTCAGCCAAACATAAGCCCCAACTGCCAGCCCGCCCAGCAGCGCACTAAACACTATAAATAGTGCCCAGCGCTGTAATGCGGGCCGAGGCTGCTCGGCCTTTTGGGGCCAGGGTAAAAACAGCAACGGCCGTTGAAGCACAAAGGGTAGATTAGCAAAAATCAATGCCAATACAATCAATACCCAAATCGCAGTTGTTTGACTCATGTATGTTGACTAATTAGAAAAAGTTAAGCGAGTTTTGCACCACATTGATGCTCAGCTGCATCAAACCTCCGGGCAAAATACCCAAGACGATCAGCAGTAAGCCATTGATGCCTAACACCCACTTGGTCACCAAGCCCATCGGCGCAGGAGCGTGTTGCTCACCCTCGGGCTCGTCAAAGTAGGCCACCTTGACCACGCGGATGTAGTAAAAGGCACCAATCAAGGACATGATCACCGCATACACTGCGACGCCAATATGTCCGGCGTGGATCAATGCCTCGAGGATGCTCAGCTTGGCATAAAAGCCTGCCAAGGGAGGAATCCCTGCCAAAGAGAACATGGACAACAAGAGGAAAAATGCCAGCATGGGATGACGCTTGCTCAACCCCTTGAGATCATCAATGCGCTCGCACTCAAAGCCCTTGTGGCTCAATACCAAGATAATGCCAAAGGTCACTAAGGTGGTCAGCACATAGATAATCATGTAAAACAGTGCCGCCCCGTAGGCGTAGGCTGCCACGGCATAGTCATAACCCAGCATCCGCTGAATCATGGCCACTAGACTGTTGGGATCCTCGGCACCGGCCACATCCACACCCGATAGCAGACCCAAGAACACAAAGCCCATATGGGCAATGGCCGAATACGCCAGCAATCGTTTAAAGTTAGTCTGCACTAAGGCAGTCAAGTTCCCCACGAGTAGGGAGAGGATAGCCAACAGCATCAACATGGGCTGCCAATCAATGGCGATGCCATGCAATGCATCGGTCAAGACACGCAACACAATCACAAAGGCTGCAAGCTTGGGCGCCGCGGCAATAATCAAGGTCACTGTGGTGGGTGCCCCCTCATAAACATCAGGGGTCCACATGTGAAATGGCGCCGCTGTCAGCTTAAAGGCCAACCCGGACACCACGAAGACCACCCCAAAGACCAAAGGCAGACGCAGTACATCGCCCTCGGCAATGCTGCGGCCAATCGCAGCCAGATTGAGATCCCCAGTGGCCCCGTAAATCATCGATAAGCCATAGAGCATCACCCCAGAAGCCAGCGCCCCAAGGATGAAATACTTCATGGCGGCCTCGGTGACCTTGGCATTTTCTCGACGCAATGCCACCAGTGCATACAAGGAAAAGGACAGCAACTCAACGCCCAAATACACCATCAACAGATGATTGGCGGAAATCATTAGAAACTGCCCCAGCAGGGAAAACATGGTCAGTGTGTACAGCTCGCCACCACGCACCAACATCCCGCGGTCTTCTGCGTATTGACGCCCATACAACAAGGTCATCAACACCGCAATCACCGACAACAACTTTAAGAACATGGCCAGCGAGTCAACGCGGAACAAGCCACCAAAGCTGGTCCCATAGATGCCGTTGCCCCACTGCCAAAAGATGACAATACCCACCACGACCAAGCTGAGCTGAGTCAGCGCAAAGGTACTGTGTCGGCCTTCAGACTTATTAAATGCATCCAGCAACAACACGCCTGCAGTCAGTATCAGAAGCAGGATCTCGGGCAAAGCCAACGCGAAATCAAAAGAGTTTTGCATAACGTTCCAGGCCTACAATTTTGATACAGAGACGTGCTGCAACAGCGCATCTACAGAAACATGCATCACATCAGTGAAGGGTTTGGGGTAAATGCCCATGTACAACACGGCAATGGCCAGCAGCCCCAATGCGAGGAACTCCTTGCCACTGACATCCTGCAGATTTTCAACCTGCGGATTCTTGATGGGACCATAAGCTACCCGCTTGAGCATCCACAAAGAGTAGGACGCCCCTGTAATCAGCGCGGTGGCTGTTAGCAGACCAATCCAAAAGTTAAACTCCACTGCCCCCATGATGACGGTAAACTCGCCGATGAACCCACTGGTGCCCGGCAACCCGCTATTCGCCATGGAAAAAAGCACAAAGAAGGTCACAAAACGTGGCATGACCTTGATCACCCCGCCATAGTCTGAGATCTCGCGGCTATGTAAGCGGTCATACAACACACCGATACATAAGAACATGGCCGCCGACACAAACCCGTGGGAGATCATTTGCATGATGGCCCCTTCCATCCCGGTGGCATTAAAGATAAAGAAGCCCAAAGTCACAAACCCCATATGGGCGACCGAGGAATAGGCCACCAGCTTTTTCATGTCCTTTTGCACAATGGCCACCAAACCGATGTACACCACAGCAATCAAGGACAAGGCGATCATAAAGCTGGACAGATAATGCGCCGCATCCGGAGCGATGGGCAGTGAAAAGCGGATAAAGCCATAAGCCCCGAGCTTGAGCATGATCGCCGCCAACACGATGGACCCGCCTGTGGGCGCTTCCACGTGCGCATCGGGCAACCAAGTATGCACTGGCCACATTGGGACCTTGACCGCAAACGCCATGAACAGCGCGATGAACACCAATATCTGAGGCTCTAAAGCCATGGGCAGCTCGTGCCAGTCAAAGATATTAAAGCTGCCATCCGATGCCTGCCAGAGGTAAATAAAGGCCACCAAGGTCAGCAGCGAACCCAGCAAGGTATAGAGGAAAAACTTAAAGGCAGCATAGACCCGACGTGGCCCGCCCCATACCCCGATAATCAGATACATGGGGATGAGGGTGGCCTCGAAGAAGACATAAAAGAGCAGCCCGTCGACGGCAGCAAACACCCCGATCATCAGACCAGAGAGTATTAAAAACGCCCCGTAATACTGTGGCAAACGGGTCTTGACACTGTCCCAGCCGGCAATGACCACGATGATGGTAATAAACGCGGTTAGCAGCACGAACCACATGGACAAGCCATCAACACCCAAATGGTAGTTGACTGCATAGGCCTCAATCCAAGGCGCAAACTCGACAAACTGCATTTGCGCTGTATTGGGATCAAAACCCGTATAAAGAGGAATGGTTACTAAGAACGCCACGATGGACCCAACCAGCGCTAAAAAGCGAGTAAAGTTGGGCCGTTCATCGCGCCCGAGGGCCAGGATCAAAAGACCGACCACAATAGGCACAAAGATCGCAAGCGTTAGCCAAGGAAAAGTTGAAGACGCCATATCGCTAGCCATTATTAAACCGTCAGCACAAAAAAGGTTAAGAGCGCCAAGATGCCAAGAATCATGGCTAAGGCATAGTGATAAATAAAGCCTGTTTGGATATGGCGCGAAATCGCCCCAAACCAGCCCACCACACGTGCACTCCCGTTTACGATTAATCCGTCAATAAAGCTGGCATCGCCACCTTTCCACAGACCAAAGATCGGGAAG
>JAJYTK010000111.1 GCA_021793095.1 Pseudomonadota bacterium | reverse complement strand
CACCCACCTCGCACCGGCAGCACCATCAAAGGTCATGCCATCCACCGTCTGCAAGAGCACCATGACTGAACCGATAAAGGAGATGAGCACCCCCAATATGGTCAGGCTATGGGCGGCTTTTTTACAGATAAAATTACCTAAAAAACCCGTCCCGAACATACCTGCAAGCAGGGCCGTTACGAGGGGAGCAAACGCAATAATGAGAAATAAGCTTGGTGTATCCATAATGTGCTATCCCATCAACCCTTGAGTTGGTCGAGTTTTTCGACATTAATCGTATTGAGATTACGGAATAACAGCACCAATATGGCAAGCCCAATCGCGGCCTCGGCAGCTGCCACCGTCAACACAAAAAACACAAAAACTTGTCCTGCGGTGTCCCCGAACCAGGTCGAAAACGCAATGAAATTAAAATTAGCTGACAGCAAAATCAGCTCGACCGACATCAACAAGATGATGAGATTACGCCGATTGAAGAAAAACCCAAATAGGCCAATCGTAAATAGGATGGCGCCAAGCACCAAATAATGCGGCAAACTGAGTGTTATCATGATTCTTCTCCCGAGTTTTTGCCCGAGGATGTATCGTTATGGTCTGCGTTTTGAGTCGGCTCAACCCGCGCTTCGGACGGCATGGAAATAATACGCAGACGATCTCCACGGCGCACTCTGACCTGCTTGCCGACATCGGTACGAATGACATCGGTACGACGACGCAAGGTCAATGCAATGGCCGAAACCATGCCCACCAGTAGCACCACGCCACCGACCTCAACCGCAAAGGCGTACTCGGTAAACATCAATTCACCAATCGCCCGTACGTTATTGCTCTCTTCGGTCACTATCGGTTGCCCGACATCCATAAACGAACGAATCAGTACAAAGGCCATTTCAAGCACCATGACCACACCAATAATGATGGCCAAGGGCATATAAGCCCGCAGCTGCACCCGTACCGTTTCGGCCTGGCGCATATTGAGCAGCATGATGACAAAGATAAACATGACCATGACCGCCCCGACGTACACTACAATCAAGAGCAGTGAGAGGAACTCGGCCCCCATGGACATCCACATCATCGCCGCAGTAAAAAAGGCGAGAATCAAATGCAGTACGGCGACTACCGGGCTAGAGGCAGTGACCACCCTAAAGGCCGCCACCACCAGCACTACTGCCAACACATAAAACAGAACTGTTGCAAAAGTCATGACTGGGTCCCTGCTTTAACGATACGGAGCATCGGCCACGCGACGCTCGGCAATTTCTTCTTCGTAACGATCGCCAATAGCAAGCAACATATCTTTGGTGTAGTAGAGATCACCACGCTTTTCACCGTGATACTCATGGATATGAGTCTCTACGATGGAATCTACGGGGCAGCTCTCTTCGCAAAAGCCACAAAAGATACATTTTGCCAAATCGATGTCATAGCGTTTGGTACGGCGGGTGCCATCTTCACGCTCGTGCGACTCGATGGTAATGGCCAAGGCAGGACAAACTGCCTCGCAGAGCTTACAGGCAATGCAACGCTCTTCTCCGTTAGGATAACGACGCAAAGCATGCAGGCCACGGAAACGTGGGGAGGCCGGCGTCTTTTCCACAGGGTAATACAGCGTGACTTTTCTGCGGAAAAAGTATCGCCCGGTCAGGCGCATGCCTTTAAACATCTCTGACAGCAACAAGCTGCCGAAAAAATCTTTAATTGCTTCCATATTTGCCCCCGTGCCCTATTGCCAAATGTTCCAGGGCGTTTGCATCCAAATCGCCACTACCACTAGCCAAACCCCGGTCAGTGGAATGAACACCTTCCACCCCAGACGCATGATTTGGTCATAGCGATAACGCGGGAATGTCGCACGGAACCAGATGAACATTGATACCACGACAAAGGTTTTTAGCCCCAGCCATAACCAGCCAGGCACCCATGTAAATGGTGCGAAATCGAAAGGCGGCAACCAGCCACCCAAAAACATGATGGACGCCAGCGCCGACAGGAAAATCATATTGGCGTACTCACCTAGGAAAAACAGGGCAAAGCCCATCCCGGAGTACTCGACCATTGGCCCGGCCACAATCTCGGACTCACCCTCAACCACGTCAAAAGGGTGGCGGTTGGTTTCTGCCACCGCCGAAATGACGTAAATCACAAAGAGGGGTAATAAGGGGATCCAGTTCCAAGAAAGGATATTGGCGCCATAGCTCGCAAAGATGCCCTTATCTTGGCCCAAAACAATACCGTTTAGATTGAGTGTGCCTGACACTAAGAGCACCGTGACCAAGATAAAGCCGATGGACAGCTCATAGGACAGCACCTGTGCTGCGGCCCGTAGCCCCCCTAACAAAGCATATTTAGAGTTAGAGGCCCATCCTGCCACCACCACCCCATACACCCCGAGGGAAGTGATGGCCAAAATATACAGCAAACCGGCATTCACATCGGCCAAGACCAGCTCGGGCCCAAAAGGCACTACCGCCCAGGCGGCCAGTGCCGGCATCAAGGTCACAATCGGTGCCAGTACAAACAGCACACGGTTGGCCTTGCTGGGCACAATGATTTCCTTGGTCAGCAGCTTGAACACATCGGCAAAGGGCTGTAATAACCCTCTAAAACCGACTCGGTTAGGCCCCCGACGTACGTGCATAAAGGCGATCATTTTGCGCTCCCAATAAGTGAGATACGCCACCAAAATAATCACCGGCAAGGCAATACAGAAGATCTTGATCACTGTCCAGATCACATACCACAGTGTCGGACCAAGCAACCCCTCGCCAAAACCATGAATTGCAGCTAGCAAGTCCATTTTACACACGCTCCACAGTCAGTTTGCCAAACGCACTGCCCAAGGCTGCGGTCGCATCAAATGCAGTGGCTACCCGTACACAGCCAAGTGCCACACTATTATCGCATTGCACTCGTAACTGTGCCTCGCCCTGTGCAGAACGCACCCGTACGATGTCCCCTTCGACAAGGTTAAGCTCATTGAGCGTATCCTGATGGATACGTGCAGTGGGTGCTGCACTGCTGGGCGTCGCCTGCAATGGCTGCGAACGACGTGCGAGCGCATCGCTACGATAAATGGGGACCTCGGTCACGCGCTCTAAACCATCTTGGGGCGCGACCAACGCGGGCTGCGCCTGAATGCGATTGGACAGCTGGGCATTTACCCCACCCCCAATCACCGCATCGCGCACCGCCTCAGAGGTTTCCTCATCAAAACCTTCACATTCAAATAAGTTGCCCAATACCCGCAAGACCTTCCAGGCAGGACGCGTATCGCCAACCGGCGCGGCCACCCCGCGGAAGCTTTGAACCCGACCCTCGGCGTTGATAAAGGTGCCAGAGGTCTCGGTAAAGGGCGATATCGGCAACATCACATCGGCCCACTCAGAAGCGGCCGAAAAATAACTGGTCAGGGCCACGGACAATGCCGCATTTTTGAGGGCCTCAACACTACGTGCCCCCGCATCACTATCGAGCAAGGGCTCAGCGTGCAAGACAAAATAGGCCTGCAAGGAATCATTAAACATTTGCTCGGCAGTTAACCCTCCTTGTGAGGGTGTTGCCTTGGCAATGTAGCCCCCAACAGTGTTCGCCCCTGGCGTCAAAAAGCCCAGATTGGCCTGAGCCAAATCTGCAGCGCATTGAGCATTCGCCAAAATCACACTGGCTTGATCGGAGGACAAGGCCATATTGCCAATCAAAATGGCAGAGCGCTCGCCCGAGGCCAAGCTAGCAGCGATTTTCTCGGCACGCTCACTAGGCGTCACCTCGCTAAAGGCCATGGGCACATCCTGCCCCTTGTGACGTGCCAATGCGACGGCCACCTCTGCCAATGCATTGGCAATTTGGCTGGGCGCAACCGTCATGCGGGCATGCACCTGCTGGAACAACGGATCATCGGCCGCCGAATCCACAAAGCTGACCTGCGTGCCCTGTTTCACGGCCTGACGTAAGCGTTGAGCCATCAGCGGGTGATCCTTGCGCAGGAAAGAGCCTACCACCAGCACCCGATCCAAATGGTTGAGCTCGGCCACTGGCATGCCCAACCAAGGAATGCCCGTGAGCACCTCATCCAGACGGGCATCGGTCTGACGCAAACGGAAATCGACGTTTTCAGAACCCAACGCCCGCGTCAAGCGCCCTAACAGGGAAAGCTCTTCGAGGGTGCTATATGGCGCCGCCACGGACCCTAATTGTTGGGGGCCAAATTTCTCACGGACTGCCTTTATGCCATTGACCACATGCTGCAAGGCCTCATTCCATGATGCCTCGCGCCAGCTACCATCATTTTCGCGAATCATGGGCTGCTCGAGGCGATCCTCGCTATACAACCCCTCGTAGGCAAAGCGGTCACGGTCGCTGATCCAGCACTCGTTTACCTCTTCGTTTTCAAACGGCACGATACGCAGCACCTGATCACGGAATGCCTGTACCACCAAGTTAGCCCCTAAGCTATCGTGTGGGCTAATGCTAAAGCGACGGCTGAGCTCCCAAGTACGGGCCTTCATTTGGAAGGGCTTGGAGAGCAAGGCACCCACCGGGCAAACATCAATCATATTGCCCGATAATTCGGACTCAACTGCCCGC
>JAJYTK010000110.1 GCA_021793095.1 Pseudomonadota bacterium | reverse complement strand
GGGCTGGATGATTATATGGTCGTCAAATACCTGTTGATGGGCGGTATTTAATCCCTATCACACACTGTTTAACGGCTGTCAGGCCCGGGTGATTTTTTTCTCCCGGGCGTTTTTATGCCTGCTAAGGTAGGTATTGCCTGCATGAAAAAGGTCATGGATGAGACCGCTGGGCAGCTCGTTTTGATGGGCAGCCTATCGTGTTTTGAGGAGGAGATTATTGATGAGTATCGATCAAGAAAGTGCGCACCACATTGCCACCCAACTCGAGCAAAGTGAGCGCAGTCGTCAACACATCACCCAACTGTCCACTGCATACCCGCAGCTCAGTATTGCTGATGCGTATGCGGTGCAGCAGGCTTGGGTGGCCTTGAAAATGTCACAGGGCCGCAGTATTGAAGGGCATAAGGTGGGGCTCACATCAAAGGCCATGCAGCTGGCCTTTGGTATTGATGAGCCAGATTATGGGGTACTCTTTGATGATATGTTTTATGAGGATGGGGCCGTCTTGCCGATGGAAGATTTTATTGTTCCCCAGGTAGAGGTCGAATTGGCCTTTGTGCTCAAATCGGATCTCAAAGGGCCCAATGTGCGCATCACCGACGTGTACGCGGCCACTGATTATGTGATGCCCGCCTTAGAAATCATTGATGCTCGTTTCTATCCAGTGTGCCCAGAGACGGGCACGGCGCGCAAGGTCTTTGATACCATCGCTGATAATGCGGCTTGCGCCGGGGTGGTGTTGGGCGGTCGCCCTGCCAAGCTCTCAGAGGTGGATGCCCGTTGGGTCGGCTGTGTGCTGAGCCGTAATGGACAGATTGAGGAAACGGGGCTCGCTGCCGGGGTGATGAATCATCCCGCCAATGGGGTGGTGTGGCTGGCCAACAAGTTGGCCGAGCATGGGGTGACGCTGCGTGCTGGGCAGGTGATTTTGTCGGGTTCGTTTACCCGACCCAGCCCGGCCCAACCGGGGGATGTGTTTCATGCTGACTATGGTTCTTTGGGCAGCATACAGTGTCGTTTTGGTTGCTTAGACTAGATCGTACGCACAAGGAGGGAGGATGAAAGAAAATACATTCAAGGCGGCATTGCAACGCAAAGCGCCGCAGATAGGTCTTTGGGTTGGGACAGCGCAGGCCTACACCACCGAGATTTGTGCCAGTGCAGGCTATGACTGGCTGCTCATCGACGGTGAGCACGCGCCCACCAATCCCATGTTGGTGTTGTCTCAGCTGCAAGCGATGGCAGCTTACCCAGAGGTGGCGCCTGTGGTGCGTCCCGCGTGGAACGATCCCGTGCTTTTCAAGCAGTTGTTGGATATAGGGGCACAGAATTTTTTAGTGCCCATGATTCAATCAGCGGCTGAGGCCCGAGCGGCAGTGCAGGCCCTGCGCTATCCGCCAGCGGGCACACGCGGCGTGGGGGCAGTACTGGCGCGGGCGGCACAGTGGGGTGGGATTGAAAACTATGCCCACCTGGCCAACGATCAGATGTGCTTGCTCTGTCAGGTGGAAACGGTGCAGGGGCTGCAGGCATTGGATGACATACTGCAGGTAGAAGGGGTCGACGGTGTGTTTATTGGTCCGGCCGATTTGGCAGCCAGCATGGGGCATTTGGATAATCCAGGCCATCCCGAGGTGATGCAGGCGATAGAACAGGCCATTGAGCGTATTGTGGCGGCGGGCAAGGCGCCCGGTATTTTGCAAACCCATGTGGACACAGCGCATCATTATCTAGCGCTTGGGGCGCTGTTTGTCGCGGTCGGTATTGATACCTTATTGCTAAAAAATGGTGCCGAACAGTTGTTGTCCCAGTTCAAGGCGGATCGTCAGGTGACGGGCCCCAAACCGGGACAAGCCTATTAGCGCCGAAAGAGGGCCTAGCTATTGGTGTTAGAGTTTTTTTAACCCCTGTTTAAAGGCTTGGGCGCGCTTGCGGTAGGTCTCGGCATTGCGTCGCAAGCCCTCGACCTCATCCTCTGTGAGCTCACGTACGGCTTTGGCCGGGCTGCCCAAAATTAAGGAGCGCGGTGGAAATACCTTGCCCTCGGTGACCAAGGCGCCTGCGCCGACCAGACTTTCTTTGCCAATCACCGCACCATTTAGCACAATGGCCTGGATGCCAATCAATGCGCCATCTTCGACGGTGCACCCATGCAGCATGGCCTGGTGCCCAATCGTCACATTGTCACCAATGGTGCAGGCATAGCCCGGGTCAGTATGCAGTACCGCCCCGTCTTGGGCATTGCTGCCAGCGCCCAAAGTGATGGGCTCATTGTCACCGCGCAGCACGGCACAGGGCCAAATACTGCTGTTGGGCCCGAGTTTGATGCGCCCAATGACGACGGCCTCCTCAGCGACAAACGCGCTCTCATCAATTTCAGGGGAAAACTCTTCAAACTGGTAAATGGTCATTTTGATGCTCTCTTGGTCATGATTGTTTTATGTTGGCCACAAGGTTTTTCAGGCGGTGTGGGCAATCATTGCACCCAAGCCCGCAGACGCCGCCTGTTGGGTCTTGTCCCTTCTGATGATAAACGCCACCACTAAAAAATCAAATACAGAACGCTGCGCAGAGATCTACGGACTTGTGGTTTGTTTTTCTGTAAAATGAGGTCACTTTATTATTTTTGGTCGTTGCAGTGCAGGATACAGATATCACCCCGCAATCCACTTCTCCTTCTTCTCCTCCCCTCGCCGAGATTATGTGCATGACGGCACAGCATATTCGTGATGTGCTGGCGGGCACCTCGCTGACTCAGTGTTTGGCGTCGACGCCTGCCGCAATACATGCCGCGGTGCTGGCCCATGATTTCTATGCGTTGCGTCAGCTGGGGTGGGCACAAGAGGTGGGCAAGTTATTGGTCCCCAAAAAGCCCAAAAAGGCATTGCTGTATGCGCATCTATTGCATAGTTTGATCCTGCTTGAGGCGGCCCACCGATGGGGCGAGCAGGCCACCGCCGGCGTGCGGCCTCGTGCAGCACAGCGGCCTGCCGAGGTGCCCGTGTATGCCCCACATACGGTGGTTGACCAGGCCGTGCGCGCGACCGGCCCGCTCAAACTGCGTTTTCACAAGCGGTTTATCAATGGAGTGTTGCGTCAATACCAGCGCGAGCGCAAAGAATTGCTCAGGCAGGCTGCCACACAGGCCACTGCCGTTTGGAATTTCCCCTTTTGGTGGATTCAGCAAATACAGCAGGCCTATCCGCAGCAATGGCGTTCTATCCTCCTGCAATCCAATGCACCTGCGCCTTTGACACTGCGGGTGAATCGCCGCCAATGCACGGTGGCTGATTATTTACAGCACTTAGAGCAGGCGGGTATTGAGGCCTATTCGCCCGGCCAAGAGACGGTGGTCTTACAGCAAAATGTCAATGTGACGACGCTGCCCGGCTATGCGCAAGGCTGGTTTTCAGTCCAAGACGGCCATGCTCAGTTGGCTGCCCATCTGTTGCCCGTCCAAGCGGGGGATTATGTACTGGATGCCTGCGCTGCTCCCGGCGGCAAGGCCGCTCATTTGCTCGAGCTGTATGATATTGATCTGGTGGCGATGGATGCGGATGCGCGGCGCTTAGAGCGGGTGCATGATAATTTGCAGCGCCTGCAGTTGCAACATCCTGGGGTTGAGATTGTGGCGGGGGATGCCGCCCAACCCGATGACTGGTGGTCGGGCAAGCCGTTTGATGCTATTTTGGCAGATGTGCCGTGTACGGCTTCTGGGGTGGTGCGACGTCATCCAGATATCCGCTGGCTACGGCGCATGACCGACATCAAAGCGACCGCGCAGTTGCAAAGCACCCTGTGTTCGGCCTTGTGGCCCTTGCTCAAACCAGGGGGGTATTTCCTTTATGTGACTTGCTCGGTATTCCCCGCTGAGGGCGAGCGCCAGATCGAGCAGTTTTTACAGCGCCATGCCGATGCACAGCGTCTGGCGGCGCCCGGTCAGTTGTTACCCACCCCCGAGGCGGCAGGTCAGCGTGGGGGGGATGGTTTCTTTTACGCACTGTTGCAAAAGGAGGGCTAGGTGCAGAGGGGGTGGGGCGTCCATCGTCTACTCATGGTGTTATGGGTATGGTTGCTAGGTGTTGGGGCGATGTTTCCAGCCCAAGCGACTGAGCGCGTCGACAGCGTAGAAATCTATGCAGCCAAAGAGCAGGAGGCAGCAGCAGGGGATGACGGGTTGTATCTGGATGCCGAGGTGGATTTTGACCTCAGTCCCGAGCTACGAGAGGCTGCGGCCAAAGGGGTGCCCCTGTATTTTACTGCTGATCTCGAGATCTTTGAGCAGCGCTGGTGGTGGTTTGATAAAAACATCCTTCAGGCCGAGCGTACTTGGAAGTTGGTTTACAGTCCTTTGACCCGTCAGTGGCGTATTGGGTCGGGTGATTTGCTGCGCCCCGAGGAATCCCTCACCGATGCGCTATTGGCTTTGCGGCGTATCTATCATTGGCGGATCGGCGATGTATCCGCATTGCGCCCCGACAAGAAATACGCGGCCCGTTTTCGTTTGCGGCTCGACTCTTCTTTATTGGCGCGCCCCTTTCAAGTTGATTTATTAAACCGTGCAAACTGGTCCCTAGAAACCCCATGGTACGATTTTCAGTTTTCAATTTCCGCCGCAAAGCGCCCC
>JAJYTK010000109.1 GCA_021793095.1 Pseudomonadota bacterium | reverse complement strand
CACCTGGCTCGCAAAAGGATTGGCCTCGATTTTGCGCTGGATATTTTCCGGCTTGAATTCCTCGAGCGGGATAGGCCCGATAATGCCCAAGTGGTTACGCGTGGGGCGTAGAAATACCGGGATGGCACCCGTCATCGTGATGGCATGCAAAATCGACTTATGGCAATTTCTATCGACCACCACAATATCATCACGGGCGACATTGGCATGCCAGACAATTTTGTTTGAGGTTGAGGTGCCATTGGTCACAAAAAAGCAGTGATCGGCATTAAATATACGCGCGGCATTACGCTCGGCCTCGGCTACGGGCCCGGTATGATCGAGCAGTTGGCCAAGCTCGTCGACGGCATTACAGACATCTGCGCGTAGCATGTTTTCACCAAAAAACTGGTGAAACATTTGCCCCACCGGGCTTTTCAAAAAGGCCACCCCACCCGAATGCCCTGGGCAGTGCCAGGAATAAGAACCATCGGAAGCGTACTGCACCAACTCGCGAAAAAACGGCGGCGCCACACTGGCCAAATAGGCGCGTGCCTCGCGAATAATATGGCGGGCCACAAATTCGGGGGTGTCTTCAAACATGTGGATAAAGCCATGCAACTCGCGCAAGATATCGTTAGGGATATGCTGTGAGGTGCGTGTCTCGCCATACAAATAAATGGGGATGTCCTCATTACGAAAGCGCAGCTTGGCAATGAAGCTACGCAGTTGCTGAATGATGGCCGCCACCTCTTCGGGTGAGCTGTCTTCGAATTCCTCATCATCGATGGACAGGATAAAAGCGCTGGCGCGGCTTTGTTGCTGCACGAAAGAGGTCAGATCAACGTAGCTGGTCACCCCCAAGACCTCAACCCCCTCAGCCTCTATCGCCTCGGCAAGGGCACGTATGCCCAAGCCTGATATATTTTCTGCGCGGTAGTCTTCGTCAACGATGACAATAGGAAAACGAAATTTCATGGCCCTAGCTCCCAATTTATGTACGCGGCAGGGTCACTCCGGTTTGACCCTGGTATTTTCCACCACGGTCTCGGTACGATACCTCGCACTCTTGATCCCCGCCGATAAAAAGCATTTGTGCACACCCCTCGCCTGCATAAATTTTTGCGGGCAATGGGGTGGTGTTTGAGAACTCAAGCGTCACGTACCCCTCCCATTCGGGCTCTAACGGGGTCACATTGACAATAATGCCGCAACGGGCGTAGGTGCTCTTGCCCAAACAAATGGTCAAGACATCACGTGGGATACGGAAATATTCCATGGTCCGTGCCAGCACAAAAGAGTTGGGAGGAATAATACAGATATCCCCCTCAAAATCAACAAAAGAATTTTCATCAAAATTCTTGGGATCAACAATGCTGGAATTAATATTGGTGAAAATCTTGAACTCGCGGGCACAGCGGACATCGTAACCATAGCTGCTGGTACCGTAGCTCACGATACGCTGCCCATCTACCTCACGCACCTGCCCGGCCTCAAAGGGCTCGATCATGCCTTTGGCGGCGCGCTCTCGTATCCAACGGTCATTTTTAATGCCCATAAAATCCTCTTTTACTGATGGTGATGGTCAAAGGCTCAATCATCTCTTGAGAACCACCGATACAGCAATGCCATCCCGCTGACGGTCCCTAAGGTGACCTCGGCAGTTAAGCGGCGACTCAATCGATAAGTCGCCCGACCGACTGTACCGGAATCAGCCAATGCTTGGCGAATCCCTATAGTAAAGCCCTGGCCGAATACTTTGCTGGCCTGTATGAAGCGTTTCTCCACCTCGGAAACCTCACTCTCCATACTACTTGCTGTGCTGGTTGGCGGCAAAATACTGCCTGCGCCACCAATATCACCTGATTGTAAGCTCAACTCGTCAATACCAAAGCGTTTATAAAAGGGCTCTCCGTCGCTGAGCATGGACGTACCCACTGAAATCAATAGGGCAACGTCGCCACCACTTTCGTCGGGACCATGTCCAAATAACAACCAGGACAGTTTTTCCAGCTCATCGACCTCAGGGTAGGACACCAGATCAATCTTGGGATGGTGTGCCGTACCTGCAACACGCACCCCGGCCTCTACAGCCAACCCGGTGCGTAACGCCTCGATGTTGAGGATGGGATTGGTGATGTCGCCTTGGAAGGTCACTGTCCCGCGACGCAGCTGCAGGCGCTGGCCATAGATCTCAATCGCACCGCCTCGTGTGCGTAACGCACCTAAGCCCGTCAACTCATCCCCTACCATCATCACCCGCAACTGCCCGACCAGCCCTGAGTTAACCCCATAACCCGTCAGATAAAACCGTGGGCCCAAGTCGATTTCGATGTCCATATTCATGTCGAGCGGCGCGTCATCAAACTCGTCTTCTTCGTCCTTGGCCTCATCGCCGGCACGGATGACCACCACGTCGCTATCCACCGTAGGAATGCCGCCTAGCATGTCCAAATCAAACCACCCTGCATCTGCCGTCAATTGGCCTTTGATGTTGATTTGGGGCATGGCGGCATCCACGGTCAAATCACCACTCATCATGGCGTAGCGGTCCGCTCTTTGCAGGATGGGATAGCGATGTAAATCAACCTCAAAATGTCCCGTCTCATCCTCAAGGTCCCAAAAACCAGACAAATCGATATAGCCGTCTTTGGCATCCTCTTCTTCGGTAATCCAGGTCGCTGTCCGCCATTCTTTGGGCTCTACCCGTAACCGCGCAGGAAAATACAATTTATCAATAATAAATCGATGATCATCCAAACGCGCTTCCAAGGTACCATCCAACAGACGCACCCCATCATCCAAGCGGGTCACCCGCAAGTTTTGGCCTTGAATATCCCCTTGCATGCTCAGATTGTCGAGCTCACGCATCTGTATTTCCACATGGGCTTCAAGCTCGCCCCCCAATTCCATGGCATCACCGATAATGAGCTGCGTCCAGCTCAAATCATCCATCTGAGCATCCAGCTGCACGGTCTTAAGATCGCTCTCACGTATTTCAAAACCATGCTCCGGACTGAAATACAACAAGGTATCCAGTTGCCCCTGCAAATACCCCATGGTCTCGGTGCGCAGCGTCACACCGGCATCTACCTGAGTACGCCCCGCGCCCTGCGGATTGAGATTAATCACCACCGAAGCATCCTCTAAGCCCAACGGGAAAGGAGGCTCATCGGGTACCATGATATCGCCAGCCACGCGGCGCAGACTGATGCGACCGCCCAAAGCCTCTTGAAAGGCCACATCCCAGTCTAATTGCAGTTCTATATCCGCCAAGGGCTCTATATGCTGATCGGTAAAGACAATGCCGCCTTTTTTATCCTGTCCATCTTTGAGGCCCAGGTTACGCATCAACACATCCACAAACCGCCCTGAAAAACGCACGGGCTCGGTATGCCCCTTGGTCGACCATTGATCCCCACGCCACATGCTATGCTCATGCACCAAAGTCAACCAAGAATAGTCTTCCACCTGAGTTAATAAGGTCCAAGCGCCCAGCTCAACAGACAGCGGCCGATCATCTTTCTCGAAACTCAGATCCAGCTGCGTGGCATTCTGCGCCTGGATAGTAAAAGCCCCATGCTGGACCTGCAGATGCTCAATATCTGCCGCCCAACGATCAAAAGGCAGGCCCTCACCGTCATGCATGCTGAGCGCCCCCCGCAGATCGAGCTCGGCACGGACCCAACCCGTCCCTAGGCGCTGTCGCTGGCGGCGTTGAGCCGAAACGGGTGTGGTCTCACCAGTGGCTGCCGCCTGTGCCTCTTGTGAATCAGCCTCAATAGCCTCGATTTCTGCCGGACTCAGTAAATGCTCAGCCTTAAGTTCGAGGCGATGACGCGCCCAATCCCCGCCAAATTTCAGATCAATATTGGTGTGCCCGATGGGGTCCAAACCTGGCCACAAGGTCTCTAACTCAGGGCCCTCAAAAACCAGTTGTAAATTATCATCTGGGTTTTGTGCCCAGCGCCCATCAAGACTCAGATGGTTGGCCCCCAAATCAATATCCGCATCGGCATGCACGAGCACATAATCCATCCACCAAGGTTGCTCGGAAGTCTCTGCCTGACGCGCCACATCAAGGGCCAACTGCCCTTGGGCAGGCAATGCATTCCAAATCGTACCCTCATGCAAGGCAAGCGTCGTGGAGGCGTGATACAGCGTTTGGGCCTCAGGATCGACCTGAGCCTGTAGATCCAGATCCACATTAAGCACCGCTGGCACCGAAATATCAAAAGTCTCTAGCCAGGCGCCTAAATCAAAATCACGAGCGTCCACGCGTGCAAACACATGCGCGCGCTCGGGAGCCATTACACTCGGCACCCAATCAAAGTCTGCATTTAAATAAGAGTTATCGGGCAACTGCGCGCGAATAAAAGCACGCTCAACGGGCATTGCAGACTCGGGCTGCACACTGGCCTCAGCATCCAAATGAAACCCTTGGCCATCTCCTTTCAGACTGACCTGTCCCTGTTCTAAAGAGCCCTGCCAATCAAGATCCACCGCCACTGCGCAGGCCGCCTCTGGATCGGGAAGGGCCGCACCGTCGGTCATCTCTGCGGTCACCGGCGTGGTGTAGGTGATGATCTTTTTCGAAGCATGCGCGACATCAGTCACCCCTTGGGCATCTTTTTGCTGATGCAAGGTTTTGGGCAAGTACTGATGAGCACAGATAGGCGCATCGGGTCGGCTGCTATCCACCTCGAGGTGTGCTTTCAAGGTCGAGGCCCAAGG
>JAJYTK010000108.1 GCA_021793095.1 Pseudomonadota bacterium | reverse complement strand
GCTATTTTGGGGGGCTTGTCACCCAAGCAAAATCGCGAGATCCCACCTTTGCGCTACGAGGTGGCCGCCCAGTTGATAGCCGATTTTCCAGACGCACAGTTTATTTTAAATGGTGGCATCCAAACCTCAGAGCAGGTCAAGCATCATCTAGAGCGTTTTTCAGGTGTGATGATTGGGCGCGCTGCTTGGCATACGCCTCGCGTGCTCAGTGAGATGCACGCAGCCATTTGGCCTGAGGCCACTTTGCTGGATGATCACGAGATTTACCAACGCATCCGTGCCTATTGTGTAGAGCAACTGGCCCAAGGCGTTGGGCTGAGGCGGCTGTTGCAGCCTTTATTGGGTTGGGCGCACGGGTATCGCGGCGCACGTCATTGGCGTCGCTTTTTGACGGATCATCGTGTGGTGGCCCGTGAGGAGATTGCTGTACTAGACGAAGCATGGGCGCACTTTCAAACACAAAATGCGCTGTCATGCCAGGATTGAATCAGTGCTCTGAGATATTTTCTTCGGGCCAATCGCGGATGTATGCCTTTAACATGCGATTTTCAAATTGCTGCGCCTCGACAATGGCTTTGGCCATATCATAAAAAGAAATCACCCCCTGTAATACAGGCCCATCCATCACTGGCATGTAGCGGGTGTGCTTGTCCAGCATCAGGCGCTGTACTTCATCTGCGCCTGTATTGGGGGTGACGCTCACGGGAGCATCATCCATGATGCTACGCACGGTATAGTTACCCGCATTTTCTTTTTTCTCATGCAGGTGACGGATTACCTCACGGAAGGTGAGCATACCCACCAGCTCGCCGTGCTCCATAATCACCAAGGAACCAATATTTTGCTCACTCATGACAGCAATGGCCTCGCGCACGAGCGTATCTGGGGAGGCGGTGTAGAGAATATCCCCTTTGACTTTTAAAATCTCACTCACCTTTAACATGGCGATCTCCTTGATGGTGTGTGTTTAGATACTAGCTTGTTGTTTGACCGAAGGTTGCGTATCTATTGTGGCTGCATTTTCAAATAAAACGCTAAGCTTGAAAATATCCTGGTTTTCCAACGCCTCGCTCAGTTTATCAATGAGCGGTTGGGTGAGGGTATCATTGGCAGATTTTCTGTCAAGTAAAAATAGATCAACGACCGGTCCGATGGTTTCTTTTTCAGGGTTGCACGCCAACACCCATTTTTCTTGCCCCTCTAGTTCTGTGTTTACTACAAAACCTATGGTTTTTAAAGCCCTAAGGATGGATTCCGTATTTTGTGCATCTTGCTGTAATAATTGACTCAAGGTTTCAAGTCGGTAGCCGATGTTTTTATCGCTTTGAGCCTGCCAAAGCCAGGCCAAAATCTGTAACGCACATGAAAATTGATAGCCTGTGTAGTGCGTTTGATGCCAATGCTTATTTCGGATGTTGGGCAAAATAGCGACCAAAGTAGCTCCCGAAAGAACAACTATCCAAGAGATATACACCCACAAAAGAAAGATAGGGACGGTCGCAAAGGCCCCGTATATCAAAGTGTAGGTGGGGAATTTGGTGATATAAAAAGCAAAGCCTACCCGCAATAATTCCAGTACGATAGATGTGATTAGGCCGCCTATTAAAGCATCGCGCCAGAGCACTTTTCTGTTAGGGACATAAACGTACAGCGCGGCAAAGGCAATGGCTGTCAACAATATGGGCACAACGGTGAGGATAAAAGAAGCGAAAAAAGGCAATCCACCCACATAGCCCAGTGAAGCACGCGCTAGGATGCTGCTGGTCCACAAACTGGCGCCAATGACCACGGGACCCAAGGTGATGATCGCCCAATACACCAAGATACGATGACTGAGTGGACGCTGCTCGCCAACCAACCAAATGTCGTTGAATGCTTTGTCAATAGTAGACATTAGCATCACGGAGGTGACAAATAGGAAAATACTGCCGATTGCAGTTAAACTGGCGGCCTTGGACGCAAATTGGTTGAGGTAGTCCATCACGTTGGCTGAGACGGCGTCCGGCATGAGCTTAGAGGTGAGAAACTCTTCTAAAGAGACTTGAAAGTCCTGGAAAATTGGAAAAGCGGTAAAAATAGACAGGACGACAGTCAGCAGAGGCACCATGGCCAATATGCTGGTAAAGGTCAGACTGGATGCCGTTTGTGTGAGGTTGCGCTGTGCTAAGTGCTCAACAAGATGCTGTATAAAATGAACGGCACGGCTCTTGTTTGAGTGTGGGTCGCCACTGGGCTGCCCCTCGGTCAGCTCCATGGTCTCTTGAGGGGGCTGGGTTTGACGACGAGCTTGCATATTAAAGTCCTGATCCTGTTTTTGTTGTAAAGATGAGTTTAAACTATAGGCCGTTCAGGTCGGCAGGCAAAGAAAGTTAATGAAAATTTTCAATCTCTTTAATGGGTAGTATTTTAACAGCATGCAAGTTCGTTTAAGTAAGCCACTGCATTACGGCGCCATTTTTTGTCTCATTGGGCTCATTGTCCTCGGGCTGGGCTGGGAGTTACGGTGGGCGCCCATCCGCCCCGGGGGCTCATATTTAGCGCTCAAGGTGGTGCCGTTATTATTTGCCGTACGGGGTGTTTTGCGGGGTAGCCTCTACACGATGCAGTGGGCTTGTATGTTGGTACTGTTGTATTTCATGGAGGGGGTGGTGCGGGTATGGTCAGATCCCGCCGCTGCGTCAGTGTATTGCGCGTGGGTCGAGATAGCCCTGTCTTTAGGGTTTTATTTGTGTGCAATTTTTTATGTGTTCCCGGCTAAAAGGGCGGCACGCAAAGAAAAAAAGGCCAAACAGTTGAAAAAAGCCCAGCAAGGGGAGATGCCACAGCCATCAACTGAGGCAGAGGCCACGGCGCCTGCCAAAGATCAATAAAATAAAAGGGCTATTAGCGATATCTTAGCCACCGTATGACCTGGTGCGTCAGACCATAAAATGTCACCAGCCAGGAGATCAGCGCAGCATAAGTGGCGATTTGCACAAAGGGCTCGAGGAAATTAAATTGCATGGCGTGATTGAGTTGATCGGTGGCCACGGCATACATGCCCAAAGGGAAGACCAGGCCCCAGAACAAGGGGGTATAGCGTACGGGGTAGTGTTTAATAAAATGGCGCCAAATCCCTAACAAGATGAGCAAGGGTATCCACCAGGTGGCAGAGGCCCAGAAAAATACCGTAAAGCCTTTTAGAAAAGGCAATAATGATTGCAATACCGCCGCCTCGGGTGAGTGCTCAATTAACAAAGAACCCGACAGTGTGGAAATGGCCATGGCACCCATGTTGATCCAATAAGGTGGGGTGAGCTCATCTGGCCCCATATGGACAAAGTTATAGCGCCAAAAAATTAAGGTCATCATCCAGATATATTGCATCCCACCCCATAGCCACATAGACATGGCAAAAAAACTCAGCTCGGTATGGATGGATGTAGAGAAATACGGCATGATAAAGGTCGTCAATACGGCCACGGATTGGGTAGCAACAATTGCCAGCAACCAGGTACCATTTAGGCCATGGGCCAGGTCGGGCTTCTTTTCCTTGGTAGTAAAGATGGCAAAAATTAAATAAGTGAGCAGCACCCACCACACGATAGCCACCACCCATAAAACCACAGCCACCTGATAATTTTGATAAAACAGTATGTATTGCACCGCCAGTACATTGGTCGCAGCGACTAAAGAAAGGAAACTAAGACCGCTGGTATGGCTATATAGATCCGCCCACAGTTGCCGTGGGTAAAAGAACAGTTTGAGCAGCGTCAGTAGCCACACTATCCCGTATAAAAGGTTATTTAAATAAAATAGGCTTTTGGCGATGAGCACATAATTCGCATTATGGGCGGCAATAGATACGATGCCAGTGGCCATAATAATGGCAAAATCAGCAGGTGAGAGCTGTTTTAAGGGGTGATGATATTTTGTGTCCATGGAATTATTGATTTAAAAGATAATCGGATACAGGGGCTTACATTGTGATGGCAGGCAGCCGATTACAATAAATATTAATAGTTAAAACAATAATAATTTGGTTTTCTTTTAAATTTAGGTGGTGGTGAGCATGCTTGAGCAGGTATTTGCACGTACAACTATTGTGAATGATTTTGCTGGGTTAGGGGAAAAGTTTTCTACAGCAATCGCACCACAGCCGTTACAGCAACCTGAATGGGTGCATTTAAACCAAGATCTAGCACAACGTTTGGGGCTGGATTTAACGCGCCCCGATGCGGTTGATGCGCTGTTACAGTTATGCGCGGGTCAATCGGGTTTGCCCGCTGGCAAAACGGTGGCTGCGGTGTACAGTGGCCATCAGTTTGGGGTTTGGGCTGGCCAATTAGGCGATGGGCGGGCTCATTTGCTGGGTCGTGTGGTGGGTCCATCGGCAGATGTAGAGCTGCAACTCAAAGGTTCTGGCCGTACCCCCTATTCACGCATGGGGGATGGTCGCGCTGTACTGCGATCCAGCATCCGTGAGTATTTGGCCAGTCACGCCATGTATGCGTTGGGCGTGCCGACCACCGAGGCGTTGGCCTTGGTGCGTTCAGATGACCCCGTCTATAGAGAGCAGGTAGAGCGGGCGGCTATTGTGCTGCGAACAGCGCCCACTTTTTTGAGGTTTGGGTCTTTTGAGCATTGGCAACGTGATCCCAAGGCATTGGCCCAATTAATACGCTATACCATTGCGCATTTTTTCCCCCATCTATCCACTGTGGCTAGCCCTGAG
>JAJYTK010000107.1 GCA_021793095.1 Pseudomonadota bacterium | reverse complement strand
ACACCAAGCTGGAAATCAGCTCTAAGAAAGCCCCAGATAACCCCAAACTAGACAATAAGGCAGCAATCCCTAAGCCAGCGGCAATCCCAGCGATGGGCCCCAAGAAACGGGAAAATCCGCTGCGTGCAGCAGCATTTTGAGCGCCCGCCTGTTGTCGGGTGGACGCGGCGGATGACCCCTGTTGTTGGCGTGACGAAGAAGCCGCCGCGGGTGGCTTAACTGCCTGACGCTGCTTCATGATGTTAGAAGATTGACGCCCAAAACTACGCATCCCACCGAAACGTTGTGCCTGAGCATCAAATGAGATGGCAATAAACATAAGCGTAGTAACTGCGAGTGCAAAAAGCAGCACAGCACGTGATAAACGCCTTGAAACCATAAGAACTCCTATGCGTAAAGCCTGGTTTTATTAAAGCTTTGCACTGGTTGTGCAGGGGACATACCCCAAAAGCCAATACTATACCGCGCTTTAGTGATTTGTTTTAACCGTATCAAGATGCATCTAAACGCACACCCTCGTGCAGCGCCACCACACCCGCGGTCAAGTTAAAGTATTGTACCCGCTCAAAACCAACCTCGCGCATCATCTCGGCCAGCGTCTCTTGATCAGGATGCATGCGGATAGACTCAGCCAAATAACGGTAACTGTCCTCATCACTGGCTACCATACGGCCCAAGCGAGGCAAAATATTAAATGAGTACCAGTCATAAGCCGGTGCCAATGGTCGCGCCACCTGTGAAAACTCGAGCACCAGCAAACGCCCGCCCGGCTTGAGTACACGATACATCTCGGCCAATGCGACCTCTTTGTGGGTCATATTGCGCAAACCAAAAGCAACCGTCACGCGATCAAAATAGGCAGTAGGAAAGGGTAGCTTTTCTGCATCACATACGGCAGTGGGCACTACCAGCCCCTGATCAAGTAAGCGATCTCGGCCTACAGCCAGCATGGATGAATTAATATCCGTCAACCAGGCCTCGCCCTGCGCCCCTACCCGAGGCGCAAAAGCGCGCACCAAATCGCCTGTGCCCCCTGCAATATCTAATACCCGCATGCCTGGACGCACCGCGGCACGCTCGATGGTGAAACGCTTCCAGAGGCGATGTAATCCACCCGACATGAGATCGTTCATCACGTCATAACGCTGGGCGACAGAGTGAAATACCTGCGCCACTTCACGCGATTTTTGAGCCGCATCAATGGTCTTGAAACCAAAGTGTGTCTGCTCTGTCGTTGTCGCGTCAGAATCCGTGTGGTGAGGCCGTTGTGTATTGTTATCCATAATGTTTATCGTACCCTAGTTTTGATACCCAGATGCGCCACCGGATACCGCTGAATGCCATAGCGCCTCATCATGTCATGAGGATACCTTTTATGTTAAACGAAAAAGCCCCTCCTGACATAATAATGCAACAAACTTGTTTTACACTATCGCTGCCCGACAGTCGGCGCCCCCTGAAAGCATGAGTTTTTTGGTGTACTATCCGAGCTGTCAGTCCCTTGGGCAGGTTTACCGTTGCACTCGACGGCTTATTCAATACGCTATATGCACTATGAAAACCACTATACTTGTTATCGAAGACGAGCCTGCGATCCAAGAGCTCATCGCAGTGAATCTTCGCCTGGCAGGCTTTGAGGTACAATTGGCGGACACTGCCGAACAAGCCCAACACTTGATTCAGCAGGCCTTACCGGACCTCATCCTACTCGACTGGATGCTCCCTGGCACACCGGGCATCCAATATGCCAAAGAGCTACGTGCCGATCCTCGCACGCGGCAAACACCCATCATCATGCTCACCGCAAAAGGGGCTGAGGAAGATCGCGTCATCGGACTTGAAACCGGTGCTGATGATTACATCACCAAACCTTTTTCACCCAAAGAATTACGGGCCCGTATCAATGCTGTTTTACGGCGCGTTGCGCCGCAGCTCGCCGATGAACCCGTGACCATCGGTACCCTGAGCCTCGATCCGAGCACCCATCGCGTCCAGGCCGATGGCCAAAACCTGCGATTGGGCCCCACGGAATTCCGCTTACTGCACTTTTTTATGGTGCATCCCGAACGCGTCTTTAGCCGGACACAACTATTGGACAATATTTGGGGGGATCACGTATTTATTGAGGAAAGGACTGTAGATGTTCATATCCGCCGACTACGCAAAGCCTTATCCCCCACCGGCCACGATCAACATATAGAAACCGTCCGTGGCGCGGGCTACCGCTTTGCAACCCAATCTTAATCACCCTGCACGGCATCACCGAGATGAACAAAACCCATAGCACCTTACTGATTTTAGCTGTTGGCGCTTGGCTCTTAGGGTTATGGTTAGGCCCCACCACGGGGTGGGCGATCTTTGCCTTGGGGTTGCTGCTCATGGTGCTCATCAGTGGCCATCAACTGCAGCAAATCAATCGCTGGGTCCGCAATGTTCACCAACCCCCACCTGCCAGTGTCGGCCCTTGGGATCATATTTTGGCACCCATTTACCGACAATTAAAACAAAATCGTCTGCAAATACACCAGCTCAAAAGCCAGGTAGATGCCATCATCATGGCTGCTGAGGCATTGCCGGACGGCACCCTCACCTTGGATGAGGATTTTCGCATCCAATGGTGTAACCAAACAGCCAGCGCACATTTGGGCCTCAACCTGGCCACCGATCGTAACCACCCAATCTTTCATATTGTCCGCCATCCCGAATTCATCCACTATGTGCAAAGCAAAAAATGGGATGATTCGTTATTACTGCAAAACCATCAACCCGGGCAGCAGCGTTCGCTGCTCATCCATATCTCACAATACGGTATTGGCCAATATATTTTGGTCAGCCGTGACATCACACAGCTAGAGCGGCTGGAACGGGCCCGCAAGGACTTTGTGGCCAATGTCTCGCACGAGCTGCGTACACCCCTAACCGTTTTATACGGGTTCATTGAAACCCTACATGAAACCTCACTCGATGAGCTAGACCAAGCGCAGCGCCAAGAATACCTGCGCTTGATGATGGAACAGGCCGAGCATATGCGTGCCCTTGTGTCTGATCTGCTCACCCTGTCCGCCCTGGAATCCACCCCAGGAAATGAACATGTGCCCGTGGCCGTTGGATCGGTGCTTCAGCAGGCTATCCAACAAGGCCAAGCACTCTCACAAGGTCGGCATCATTTTCACATGGAGATTGATGACGGCTTAAATATAATGGGTGCCGAGACCGAACTCAGTTCGGCCTTTAGCAATCTGATTAATAATGCAGTGCGTTATACCCCTAAGGGCGGTAAAATCACTATCTACTGGCAACAAACCGCCGCTGGCGAGGCTCTTTTCAAGGTCAAAGACTCTGGCATCGGCATTGCCCCAGAAGATATCCCCCGCCTGACCGAACGCTTTTACCGCGCCGATCGTGCGCGTTCTCGGGCCACGGGCGGGACCGGTCTAGGATTAGCCATTGCCAAACATGTCGCCGCACGACATCAGGCCCACCTCGCCATCCATAGCGAGCTCAATCAGGGCAGCTGTTTTAGCCTGCGATTTCCCGCACACCACGTCGCGCACACCACACAGCTTGGCCCCACTGCAACACCTATCGATTAAATTTTATTTCTGGATTCAACGATGAGCACAACACAAGCCCTTTCTCCTTTTCATCTTGCCTTTCCTGTTCACAGCCTCAAAGAAGCCCGCTCTTTTTATGGCGATATACTCGGCTGCGCCGAAGGCCGCTCTAGCCCCGAGTGGATTGATTTTAATTTTTATGGGCATCAAATCGTTGCGCACCTGGCGCCCGAAGAATGCCAACCCACACAAACCAGCGAGGTCGATAACGAACAAGTGCCGGTACGCCATTTTGGCATCGTGATGGACATGTCAAGCTGGCAAACATTGGCAGACCGCCTACAAGCGCAGGGGCTCGACTTTATCATCGCCCCCACCATTCGCTTCAAAGGGCAGCCCGGAGAGCAGGCCACGATGTTCTTGCGCGATCCCTCAGGCAATGCCTTAGAGTTCAAAGCCTTTAAAGACCTGAGCGCATTATTTGCTAAATAAAATACGCATAGCTGGCAGCAACCGCAGCCCTAATTGGCTCAGTGACTACGCGCATCCCGTCTATAAAAACAAACGATAGGCGGGATTTTGCGTCTCATTCCAATAAGGATAGCCGAGCTCATTTAAAAACTTTTTAAGCTCTTTTTTATCACTGGGTGGGACCTGTATACCCACCAACGTGCGGGCATAATCGCCACCGTAATTACGATACTGAAACAGGCTAATATTCCAAGCAGGGTGCATACAGCTTAAAAAGCGACGCAGTGCCCCAGGACGTTCGGGAAACACAAAACGATACAGCTCTTCGTGCTCAGCCAGCTCTGAGCGCCCCCCCACCATATAACGCAAATGACTCTTAGCCATCTCATTGTCCGTCAAATTAATGGTGGGAAACCCTTGATCAATAAAATTCTGCTCCAACGCAGTGATTTCAGCCTCGGACTGTATTTGGAGGCCAACAAAAACATGGGCGGTATGAGGATCCGAAATACGGTAATTAAACTCAGTGACCGAACGCTCGCCCAGCGCCTCACACAAACGTAAAAAACTCCCGCGTTCCTCGGGTAAACTGACGGCAAACAACGCCTCACGAGCCAAGCCCACATCAGCGCGCTCAGCCACAAAACGCAGCCTATCAAAATTCATATTTGCGCCAGAGGTGATCGCCACAAAAGT
>JAJYTK010000106.1 GCA_021793095.1 Pseudomonadota bacterium | reverse complement strand
TCTATAGCATTAAATTTGGCGTGCGCGTAGGGGGAGCGAACAAATGCGGCAGATAAAGTGCCTGCAATCCTGATATCGTCTAAAAATCGTCCCTCGCCTCGGATTAGAGCATCATCCTCTAAACGCCCGACAGCTTCTCCTATTACTGCATTACGATCTGTCATTGTTCCTCTCTTCAATCTGTTTCTGTATCTACCAGATGCGCTTACGCTTTAACTTTTTCCTGGCGCAATAACTCATGCAACCGCTGAGGTGTCACAGGCAAACGACTGATTAACCCGGGTCGTTGCAGGGCATCATCAATAGCGGATGCCACAGCCGCACCAACCGCGTTTACTCCGCCTTCGCCAGCACCTTTTAATCCCAATGGATTCAAGGGACTGGGAGCATCTTCGCTAATCAGGGTTTCTACCTGCGGCATTTCATTGACAGATGGCATGACATAATCTGCAAAGGTCACTGACAAGGGCTGGCCTTGAGCATCGTAGATAAATTCTTCGAATAAGGCGCCGCCGATTCCTTGGGCAAGGCCACCAATCAGTTGACCATCTACTAGCATGGGGTTAACTGCGCGGCCGATGTCATAGGCGATGTAATACTTTTCAACAGATACATCACCAGTTTCTTTATCAATGCATACCTGAGCCACATGAATGCCGTAGGGATAATTCATGCCCTCGCTATGAAACCACCCCAAGGCCGTCAATCCGGGCTCGCGATTTTTTCGGATAGCAATTTCTGGCCGCAATTCCTGAGCGACCTGTGCCAGAGTCATGAGTACCTGTTCGTAGTTATCTGCGCGGACCACATAACCCTGCACAATATCCAATTCAGACACATCCATGGCATGCATCTCTGCAGCAACCTCTAAGGCGTATTTCTTTACTTTTTGAGCAGCCACCTGCGTTGCACTGCCCGTCATAACGGTCGTACGCGAGGCGTGCGAACCAATGCCATGTGCGATACGATCGGTTTGCCCTTGGTGAACCAGCACTTGTTCATAATCTGCACCCAAGGCATCCGCACAAATTTGAGCAAGGACAGTTTCCACGCCCTGCCCCAGCGAAGCAGCACCGGTCACCACATCGACGCGACCAGTCACATCCACCGTGACACGTACGCCATCACAAGGCCCCAAACCGCTTTTTTCTACAAACATTCCCAGACCCACACCCACGGCCTCGCCTTGGGCACGGCGTTGAGCGGCCTCTTGTTTCATGCCGTCCCAGTCCACCGCTTTTAGCGTTTTATCCAACAACCCCTGATAATCTCCTGAGTCATAAACCACCTGAGTCTCAAGGGCATCAAGAGAGCGGTCATAAGGCATGCTTTCAGAAGGAATCAGATTGCGGCGCCGCACTTCAATCGGATCCATATGCAATTTAGCTGCGATAGCATCAAGTAAACGCTCGCGGACAAAAGTCCCTTCAAAACGTCCTGGCGCACGGTACGTCGCCGCGGGTGTTTTATTAGTTAATCGAAAATGCCCGACGGCACGATAGGCAGGCACCTCATAAGGGCCTAACAACAGCCCGAGGGATAAGTCAGCCACCCGAGCACCATGGGTGCGTATGTAACCCCCTTGATCGTGGTAGAGCTTTTCATCAATGCCTAAAATATGCCCATCCTTATCTACAGCAGCTGCTATATGATGGGTCTGCTCGCGCGAGTGGTTACATGACATCAGGTGTTCGCGACGGTCTTCAATCCATTTGACAGGCCGATTCAAGCGTAAGGCACCCAAGCACACCAATACGTCCTCGGGGTAGAGCTCGCCACGCACGCCAAAACCTCCGCCCACATGAATTTCATAAATATCTATGCTGCTTGGCGATCGATCGAGCATCTCTGCGAGCTGGTCGCGGTTCCAATGTGGGCGCTTGGTCGCTCCATAGATCTCTAGATGATCTCGGCTGGCGTTATAACGCGCCAATGCCCCTCGAGTTTCCATGGGCACTGCTGTGTGACGGCCCACATTTAGCTCTAACTCAACGATTTCGTCAGCCTCCTTAAAGGCTTGGTCTACATCGCCATAACCCTTGCGAAGAATGACAGGCTCGGTGCTGTGATTCGCATCAAACGCTTGGGGTGGGGTTAAAGCATCTGTGATCGCAGGCAGTTGTTCAATATCTGCAAACACCAATTCGGCGGCGTCTTCCGCCCGATACGCATCATCTGCAAAGACTACGGCTACCGGCTCACCCACATAACGCACATATTCCTTGGCCAATATTGGCTGACGATAAGGCTGCAAGCCCTGAACTTTGGTTTCCCGAAAGGGGATGGGCGGTATATCCGCCACATCGTGATGCGTCCAGACAGCCACGACACCCGGTGCCTCGAGAGCCGCCGAAGCATCAATATCTATAATTTTCCCATGCGCTACTGGGCTGCGTACCACCCTCATATGAAGCTGTCTTGGCAGGGACATATCTCCCACAAAACAGCTTGTCCCGGTAATCAATGGCAAATCTTCTTTGCGCTTTACAGCTTTGCCGACATAGCCCAAATGCAAGGGAGTCACTTTCTGTTCATCCAACGTTTCTGTGGATTGTGTGACCTCGGCCGCAAAATCATCTAATAAGGACTTCATGTGAACCCTCAATCATTCGAAATTTTCCCGATGGCCCGATTGCGAGCAGTGCGTGTGCTCAAAAAACAGACCACTAATAGCGCAGCACCCACTGACGTGGTCACTAGCCCGGGAATGAAAATACAACCTGCACTGATCAGCATCATTAAACGCACCCATGAGGGAATAGCCTCGTTCCAATAACCCTCAGCGGCAATGGATACCAACACCACTACGGCAATAATCGATACCAGCGCCAAAGTGACCATTGATAGGTCCCCCGCAAGAGTAATGCCTGGGTTATAAATAAAAGCGAAAGGCAATATAAACGCTGCCACCGCTAACTGACAGGCTGAAATGGCAATCCCCAGCGGATTACTATCCGCTATGGCTGATGCTGCATAGGCCGCCACCGCCACCGGTGGCGTCATCGCAGAAAGCACCGTGAAATACAATAAAAACAGGTGTGCTTGGATGAGCGGCAGGCCAAAATCCTGGGTCAAGGTAGGTGCTAGCACGGCTGCGGCAAGTGCATAAGCGGCTGGCGTTGGCATCCCCATGCCCAATAAAATGACACAACCTGCAGTAATCAATAGCGTCACAAATAAGCTGCTACCTGCGACAAAAATAATCATGTCAGAAACTTTGCCGGCCAGACCGGTCATGGTGATCCCACCAATCACCAAACCCGCAGCTGCACACGCTCCCGTCACTGCGGCCATACTCAGCGTAGTTTGCGCCAATGCATCATATAGGGCATACAAAGTAAAACCAGTTCGCCGTATTAGCCACACCGCCATGATCGAAACAATCCCGAACAATGCCACATAAGTCGGCGTGTAATGCACAGCCAAAGCCACTACCAAAGTAATCAGTGGTATTAAAAAGAGGCCGCCACTACGGAATGTCTTCCCTAAAGTGGGGATTTGATCAGCCTCGAGGCCTTTGTGCCCCAAGCGCTTGGAACGCAAATGCACCTGCAGGTAAATCCCCAGGTAGTAGACCAAAGCGGGTACTAGAGAAGCCACCACAATATCGACATAGGCAATACCGGTAAATTCAGCCATGATAAATACAGCTGAGCCCATGATCGGAGGCATGATACTGCCCCCTGTCGAGGCGGCGACCTCGACCGCTGCAGCATAGCGAGAGCGGTAGCCCAAACGCTTCATCATCGGGATGGTCACCGAGCCGGTTGTGACGACATCAGCCGTCGGGCTACCCGAGATGGTGCCAAAAGCAGCCGATGACACGACCGCTATCTTTGCCGGCCCGCCAATCTTGCGACCGGTCAGTGCTGCCGCTAAGTCAAAAAAGAATGCGCCGCCACCCGCACGCTCTAAGAGCGTCCCAAACATGACGAATAAAAAGGCATATGTCGCAGTCACCTGTATGGGAACACTAAACAAACCATCAGATGTAAAAACCGTAATATCAATAAAATGCTCGAGGCTAATGTAGCCATGGCTCATAAAACCTTTTAATAAATGGCCATACAGGTTGTAAGCGATAAAAACCCCTACAACAGCTGTCAACCCAAGCCCTACAGTACGCCTGGCTGCCTCGAGCGATAAAACAATCAGTGACAACCCAAAGAAATAATATGCGGGCGACAATGGATCAAACAGGGTCAGCCGCACAGCTATCGCCTCTACCTCCATAGTAAAGAAAACCAAGGAGGCAAAAGAAAGCAGGGACAACCCCCAGTCAAGTGCGGTTGGCCGTTGCGGATTGGCTTTGGGTCCATGGCCCACAACCAAAAAGATCAACACCAACATCAAGCACAGAAATACGATCATGCGGGCCAAGCTATCCCAATCGGAAAAAGCCGCATTATAGATAGTAAATACCGCCGTTGCGGCAGCGTAGAATCTGAGCACATGGCCAAGTGTGCCGTGAAACTTGCGACGCACTCCGGTGGAAAACACTAGCTCACCGATTCTATACACCAAACCGCCTGCCCTCTCCTGAGATACAGTCATTGTCGCCTCTGTTCTTTTCCCTATATATTCCCCGCAGGACCCCTATCTAAAGAAGTCCAGCCTCCTCAAACGCACGCGTTGCACCGGGGTGCCAAGGTACTACCTCTTGTTCAACCAGCACCTCTGGGGTGAATCTGTCCATGCTTTTTGAAACCCCAGAAACCTTGTTCGCATTATTAATCAACGCTTTGCTGATGGCGTAGGCTTGTTCCTCACTCATATTTT
>JAJYTK010000105.1 GCA_021793095.1 Pseudomonadota bacterium | reverse complement strand
AGGTGACTATAATATTGCCCCCGCTGATATTGATGTGCACGATCCCAAGCGCTGGGAGGGCAAAATTCATGCCTCGCCCCAAGAACGCGAGATCTTTCAATCGCTACTAGATTTAGGCTTGGTCGACGCTTATCGAGCCCACCACCCAGATGAACCCGGTTTTAGTTGGTGGGACTACAGACGCCGCGCCTATCAGCGTAATGCGGGTTTGCGCATTGACATGGGTTTAGTCTCCGATGCGCTTTGGTCGCACTGCACAGACGCCTGGGTTGATGTAGCGCCGCGTGCCAATGAGCGCCCGTCGGATCACACCCCCGTTATCGTTGAGTTCAAGGTATAAATAATCATGAGTGCGCCGAATAATACAGCCGAACCCCAGGACACCATTGGCAATGTCATCATTATTGCCGCGCCTAGCGGAGCGGGTAAGTCCAGCCTCGTCAACGCACTATTAGCAAAGGACCCAGAATTACAGCTCTCTATCTCATGCACCACACGGCCACCACGGCCAGGCGAAAAAGAGGCAGAGCATTACTATTTTGTTGATACCTCAGAGTTCGAAAAATTACGCGATAATAACGAGCTACTCGAATGGGCCTTTGTACACGGTAATTATTACGGTACTCCAGCAGGCCCTATCACTGAGCAATTGCGTGCCGGGAAAGATGTGTTGCTTGAAATCGACTGGCAAGGAGCACGACAGGTCAAACGTTTTTTCCCTCATGCCATCGGCATTTTCATCCTGCCCCCCTCTATAGAGGCACTAGAGCACCGTCTACGGACGCGTGGCCAAGATTCTGAGTCGGTAATTACCCGTCGTTTACTGGCAGCAGGCGGTGAAATGGCCCACGTCACTGAATTCCCGTATGTTATTATTAATAAAGACTTTAACGTCGCACTTAATGAGCTACAGGCAATCATCCAAGCCAGCCGATTACGGACCCACGCTCAGATTCTGCGACATACACAACTATTTTCCCAACTAGGTATCAGCCTGAGCGATTCAGCGAAAGGCTCTGAAGAATAACTTTTTGTAATATTAGGTTAATTGCACTATGGCAAGAATCACAGTAGAAGACTGCTTACAAAAGATCGATAACCGTTTTGATCTCACCCTGGTGGCTGCCTACCGCGCACGCGAGCTCGCTCAAGGCCACGAACCACGCCTGGAAACTAAAAACAAACCTACAGTCACCGCTTTGCGCGAGGTGGCGGCGGCATCCACAGGCTTAGAAATGCTCCGCAAAGTCCCGACCTAAGCGCGACTTTCCCCCTCGCTAACTGATCTCACAAAAGGCATAGACTATGGCTTTTTCTTCGCTACGTGATGCTTCTTCTGGACTGCTGGCCGCTTTGAAAAAGCGGCCGCGCATACGGCGTCGCACTGAGTTAGCCACTGTGCCTGACATCAGCGAGCGCAAAAATACCATTGCCTCTCTAGAGCCTCTGATAAAGGTGGTCGCTCCGTATCTTGACAGTAGCGACATTGAGCGGATCCGCGAAGCCTATAAACTGGCCGATGAGGCTCATCTGGGCCAGTTTCGTTCCAGCGGCGAGCCCTATATCACCCACCCCATTGCTGTGGCCGCTATTTGCGGGGGGTGGAAGCTCGATGCAGAGTCTCTTATGGCAGCGCTTTTGCATGATGTCATCGAGGACCAGGACGTCAGCAAACAAGAAATCGCAGAAAAATTCGGCACCGATGTTGCCGAAATCGTTGATGGCGTCACAAAGCTTGAGCGTTTGCACTTTGATTCGCGCAGCTCTCAACAAGCCGAGAGCTTTCGCAAAATGCTACTGGCAATGTCGCGAGATGTACGCGTCATTCTCATCAAATTGGCCGACCGCTTGCACAATATGCGCACGTTGGACGCCGTCAAGCCAGAGAAAAGGCGCCGGGTTGCGAGAGAAACACTCGACATCTACGCGCCCATCGCACATCGTCTAGGGCTCAATGCACTCTATCGCGAACTACAAGACCGTTGCTTCAAGGCGATTTACCCAAATCGCTACGAGGTCCTACGCAAGGCCCTTTTAGCGGCGCGCGGCAATCGCCGCGAGATGCTGACCAAAATCCACAGGACAGTCAAATCTGCCCTGCCCGCTGCGGGTATAGAGGCAGACATTGTTGGGCGCGAAAAATCTCTCTACAGCATTTTCCGCAAAATGGTCGAGCAGAAAAAAACTTTTTCTGATGTGCTCGACATCTATGGTTTTAGGATCATCGTCCATACACTGCCCGAGTGTTATTTAGCACTGGGCACTTTACACCAGCTTTATCGGCCCGTGCCTGGAAAGTTTAAGGATTACATTGCGATCCCTAAAATCAACGGTTACCAATCTCTGCATACCACACTCATCGGTCCTTTCGGCACCCCCGTTGAATTTCAACTGCGCACACACGAAATGGATCATGTTGCC
Source organism: Pseudomonadota bacterium (assembly GCA_021793095.1). GTDB lineage: Bacteria > Pseudomonadota > Gammaproteobacteria > Burkholderiales > Burkholderiaceae_B > Paenalcaligenes. The sequence goes on along the minus strand of JAJYTK010000105.1, from coordinate 2,368 downwards.
GAAGAGGGGGTAGCCTCGCATTGGCTCTACAAAGATGACACTGTATCTCTAAATGATTTACAGAAAAACACACACCGCTGGTTGCAGTCACTTTTAGATATCCAGAGCCAAACCGGAGATTCCAGCGAATTCCTAGAGCACGTCAAGGTTGATCTATTTCCCGATGCGGTTTACGTATTTACCCCTCGGGGCAAAATTATTTCTCTCCCGCGCGGTGCTTCTCCTATTGATTTTGCCTACAGCATACACACCGATATCGGTAACCAGGCGGTAGCTTGCAAGGTCAATGACACTTTTGTTTCCTTGCGCACAGAGCTCAAAAGCGGAGATATGGTTGAAATTATTACCTCTGCCGCTGCTCGACCCAGCGTGGAATGGCTCAACTATATTCGCACCGGGCGTGCGCGCTCAGAGATCCGTCACTACCTGCGTACCGTTAGATACGAGGAGTCTGTCGCATTTGGCCGCAGGTTATTAGAAAAAGCTTTTGCAGAGCTCAACATGCCCATCCCAGCCGATGATGATGCCGCCTGGGAGCGACTGGCACACAGCAGTGGCGCTGATTCGCGCGCAGAGTTGTTGGCCGATATCGGCTTAGGAAAGCGTCTAGCAGCCGTCGTTGCTCGGCGGCTGGCGCCTGATCATAGCCTAGTAGAGACGACGGCCGCCGCGGTTGATGAACACACCGCCATCTCATCAGCCCCCATTGTGATCCATGGCAACGAAGGCCAAGCCGTTCAACTGGCCCAATGCTGCGGTCCCTTGCCGGGCGACTCTATTATTGGTGTGATCAAAACAGGCCATGGGTTGGTGGTACACATGACCGAATGCTCTGTCGCCCAGCGCCAGCACAGCAAAGAGCCCGACCGTTGGGTTCCTGTTGTCTGGGATACCGAAACCGCCCGACATTTATCCACCCGATTGGATGTCACTGTGCTCAATGAGCGCGGTGTATTGGGTCGCTTAGCCGCCGCAATCACGGACAGCAACTCTAATATCATTCATCTTACGATGCCCGAAGATGGTGAGGCAGCCGCACAGCTACATATGACAGTACAAGTCGATAGTCGCAACCATCTGGCTCAGGTCATTCGCGCGATTCGCCAAATCCCTCAGGTACAAAAAATTGTGCGGGTCAAAGGGCATCGCTAATAATTGGGTCACCACACTTAGCGCATAGGCACAAAATCCCTGCGGTCATTACCTGCCCGATTGCGGCCTCAAGTAAAATGAAATTTCCTCTGTTGTGCACGCGAGGTTGCCATGCGCTGTCGTATCCGCTTTGGAACTGTAGTACGTCTTTTTTTCGTACAGTGTTGTCTGTTTTTCGCTGTTACTGATGCTCCAGCGGCAGACCCTAACCCTCAAAATAAAATCATCGTTGCCGGCCCTCCCGCCGGTGTCTCCAATGCTTTGGTGCACATGGCAAATCAGAGCGAGCAACAATCCCTGCCCTGGACTGTTGAGTTCAAATTATGGACCACCCCCGATCAGCTTAGAGCCATCGCTTTGGAAGGAAAGGTTGACTTTATCGCTTTGCCCACCAATGTCGCAGCTAATCTTTACAACCGAGGCTCAGAGCTGCAACTGCTCAACGTTGCTCAATGGGGGGCACTCTGGATCGTGTCGCGCGATGCCACAAAAGAGAATCTGATAGATTTTAAAAATGAACGCATTGCCGTCCCCTTTCGTGCAGATATGCCCGACATTATCTTGAGGCACCTTTTAGAAAAACAAGGCTTAAGTATAAAAAATGATCTTGATTTTCATTACACCGCTACCCCTATAGAAGCCATGCAGCTCTTAATAACGCGCCGCGTGGATCACGCCCTCTTGGCTGAACCAGCGGTATCAATGGCATTATTAAAAACGGGCTCTTTCCCACTATCGGCGATCTCACCAGAGCTGCACCGCAGTGTTGACCTGCAGAAGCAATGGGGGAAAACAATGAATACCCAGGCGCGCATTCCACAAGCCGGTATTGCAGTATTGCACCCCCAACGAAAGGACCCTGCCCTAATCGAGGCCTTTTTAAATGCTTATGAATCGGCTAACACATGGTGTTATGAACATGCCCATGCTTGCGCCAAACAGGTTTCTGAGGCCATCCCGATGCTGGATGCAGAGGCTGTCCAAGCATCCATTGAGCATCAAACCCCGCACTATGCACGTATTGACACCGCCAGCGCGGAGCTTCAACACTTTTTTCAGATCCTCTATGACAGTGATCCTGCCAGTATAGGCAACGCGCTGCCCGACGAAGGGTTTTACCATCAAAGGCAATCTGCGCCCTAGCTGTTGAGTAATCTTATATTTTGCGCTATCTCATTCGCATGAAAGGTTCTGAGTCAACCTCTCGCCGTATTTT